>WHSW01000248.1 GCA_009379895.1 Solirubrobacterales bacterium | reverse complement strand
GCCGCCCGCCGCGCGAAGGCCGCGGCGCGGCGCCGTGCGCGTGCTCGCGCCGGGGCGAAGCATGAGGCGGGGCAGGGGACGCCACCCGCCGAGCGCCGTCCCGGCTCGAAGAAGGTCCGTCAGGGCACCGTCGTCTCGAGCGCGGCCGAGAAGACGATCACGGTGCGGATCGAGGTCGTGCGCCGCCATCCCGTCTACGAGAAGATCGTGCGCCGCACGGCGACGATCCACGCCCACGACGAGGGCAACGAGGCCAACGCCGGCGACACCGTCCGGGTGATCGAGTCGCGGCCGCTGTCGCGGACCAAGCGCTGGCGCCTGGTCGAGGTCATCGAGAGGGCGAGGTAGCGGCTCCCCATGATCCAGCAGGAAACGCGGCTCAAGGTAGCCGACAACTCGGGCGCCCGCGAGATCCTCTGCATCCGCGTCAAGGGCGGCTCGCATCGCCGCTACGCCGGCGTCGGCGACGTGATCACGGCGACGGTCAAGCAGGCCACCCCGCGCGGTGGGGTGCGCAAGGGCGAGGTCGTGCAGGCGGTCGTCGTCCGCACCCGCAAGCAGCTGGGCCGCTCCGACGGCACCTACATCGCCTTCGACGAGAACGCCGCCGTGCTCATCGACCCGCAGGGCAACCCGCGCGGCACCCGCATCTTCGGCCCGGTCGCGCGCGAGCTGCGCGAGCGCAACTTCATGCGGATAGTCTCGCTCGCCCCGGAGGTGCTCTAGCCATGCCCAAGGCGATGCACATCCGCCGCGACGACAGCGTGGTCGTGATCGCGGGCAAGGACAAGGGCAGGACCGGGCGCGTGATCCGCACCGAGCCGAGGCGCCACCGCGTCTACGTCGAGGGCATCAACATGGTCAAGCGCCACCAGCGCCCGCGCTCGGTGAGCGACACGCAGAAGGCGCAGTCTTCTGGAATCATCGAGAAGGAGGGGCCGATCGACGTCTCCAACGTCATGCTCCTCGACCCCAGCGACAACAAGCCGACCCGGGTCGGCGCGCGGGTCGGCGACGACGGTCGCCGTCACCGCTTCGCGAAGCGATCCGGCAAGGCGATCGAGTAAGCACGCCCCCGACGAGCAAGCACGCCCATGGAAGCAGCCACAGTCACAGAAGCACAGCGCGCGGCGCCGCCGCCGCGCATGCGCGAGACCTATGAGAACGAGGTCCTGCCGGCGCTCGAGCGCAAGTTCGGCTACTCGAGTCGGATGCAGGTGCCGCGCCTGGTCAAGATCACGCTCAACATGGGGGTCGGCGAGGCAAAGCAGTCGACGCCGATCCTCGAGGCCGCCACCGAGCAGCTGGCGACGATCGCCGGGCAGCACCCGAACACGCGCCGGGCGCGCCGGTCGATCGCCTCCTTCAAGGTCCGCGAGGGGATGCCGGTCGGGGTCTCCGTGACCCTGCGCGGCGCGCGTATGTGGGAGTTTCTCGATCGCCTGATCACGATCGCGATCCCGCGCATTCGCGACTTCCGCGGGCTCAACCCGCGCTCGTTCGACGGGCGCGGCAACTACTCGCTGGGGATCCGCGAGCAGCTCATCTTCCCCGAGATCGACTACGACTCGATCGACGAGGTGCGCGGCCTCGACGTCGCGATCAGCACCAGCGCCCCCAGCGACGCGGAGGGCTTCGAGCTCCTGCTCGGGCTCGGGATGCCGTTCGCCCAGGAGGGCCGCCCCGGGGCCGTCGAGCCGGAGGTCGATCCCGAGGAGGAGCGCCGGCTCGAGGAGGCCCGGGCGCGCGCCGAGGCCGAGCAGGCGGCGCTCGAGCAGCTCAAGGAGGAGAACCCCGACGCCTACGCCAAGCCCGAGCGCGAGCCCGAGGAGGGCGAGGAGGGCGAGGCCGAGTCGTCAGACTCGGACCAGACTTCGAACGACGAGAGCCCAGAGGAGTAGATGGCCAAGACATCTCAAAGGGTGCGCCAGGGGCGCACGCCCAAGTACAAGACCCGCGGTCACCACCGCTGCCGCAAGTGCGGCCGCCCGCGCGCCTACTACCGCAAGTTCGGTCTCTGCCGAATCTGCCTGCGCCACGCCGCCCACAACGGCTACGTGCCGGGCATGAAAAAGGCGAGCTGGTAGCGCCGCGGCGCCAACCGATCACGAGACCACGATGCTCACCGACCCAATCTCCGACTACCTGACCCGGATCCGAAACGCGCTCGCCGCCGAGCACGACGACGTCGAGGTGCCCGCCTCGCGGCTGAAGAAGGAGCTGAGCCGGATCCTCACCGAGCAGGGATACATCTCGAGCTTCGAGGTCGAGCCGACGGCGGTCGGCGAGGTGATCCGGATCAAGCTCAAGTACACCGAGGATCGCCGCCCGGTGATCAGCGGCCTGCGCCGGGCATCGCGCCCCGGGCGCCGCCACTACGTCGACCGCACCCAGGTGCCCCGCGTGGACGGCGGCATGGGGACGGCGATCGTCTCGACGTCGACCGGCGTGATGACCGGCCACCAGGCGACCGCCAAGGGCGTCGGCGGCGAGGTCGTCGCCTACGTCTGGTAGCTCATGAGTCGAATCGGAAGACAGCCGATCAGCGTCCCGGAGGGTGTGACGGTCTCCGTCGGCCCCGGCCGCGTGACCGTCAACGGCCCCCGCGGCGAGCTCGAGCAGGGCGTCAGCACGCGGATGGAGATCGTCCAGGAGAACGGCGCGCTGGTGGTCAGCCGGCCAACCGACCGCGGCGAGGATCGCGCCCTGCACGGGCTCACCCGCAGCCTGGTCGCGAACATGGTCGAGGGCGTCACCGAGGGCTTCGAGAAGCAGCTCGCGATCCAGGGAGTCGGCTACCGCGCCAAGCTGCAGGGCAAGTCCCTCGAGCTCAGCGTCGGCTACTCGCACGCGGTCTCGATCCCGGCCCCCGACGGGATCGAGTTCGATGTCCCGCAGCCGACGCAGGTGATCGTCCGCGGGATCGACAAGCAGCTCGTCGGCGAGACGGCCGCCCGGATTCGCCGCGTGCGCCCGCCTGAGCCCTACAAGGGCAAGGGGATCCGTTACTCCGACGAGCAGGTCCGCCGCAAGGTCGGCAAGCGGGCGTAGCGATGGCGGTCGCCACCAAGGCACAGCAGAGGCTGCGGCGCCGTCGCCGCGTGCGCGCCCAGATCCGCGGCACGGCGGAGCGCCCGCGCCTCTCGGTGTTCCGCTCCAACCGCGGCGTCTTCGCGCAGCTCGTCGACGACACCACCGGGACCACCGTCGCGGCGGTCAACTGGATCGAGAAGGACCTCCGCGACCTCGAGCCGATGGAGCAGGCCAAGCGCAGCGGCGAGCTGCTCGCCGAGCGCGCCAAGGCGGCCGGCGTCCAGACCTGCGTCTTCGACCGCGGCGGCTACCGTTATCACGGACGTGTTCGAGCCCTCGCCGACGGGGCGCGCGAGGGCGGCCTCAATTTCTAGATCAGTACCTTGAGCAACCGATGATGCGAAACCACGACATAGAGACGGTCAGCCCCCAGGGCCTCGACCTGCAGGAGCGGGTGATCGAGATCAACCGTGTCGCCAAGGTGGTCAAGGGCGGCCGGCGCTTCTCGTTCACCGCCCTGGTCGCCGTCGGCGACGAGGACTCGGTGGTCGGGATCGGGTACGGCAAGGCACGCGAGGTCCCGCTGGCGATCCAGAAGGCGGTCGAGAACGCGCGCAAGAGCCTGATCCGGGTGCCCAAGTACGGGCAGACGATCCCGCACCGCAACATCGGCCGCTTCGGCGCCGGCCACGTGGTCCTGCGCCCGGCCAGCCCCGGGACCGGGGTGATCGCGGGCGGCGGCGTGCGCGCCGTGCTCGAGCTCGCCGGGATCCGCGACGTGCTCTCGAAGTCGATCGGCACCCAGAACCCGATCAACCTCGTCAAGGCGACGATGGAGGGCCTGATGAGCCTC
>WHSW01000247.1 GCA_009379895.1 Solirubrobacterales bacterium | reverse complement strand
CGGTCAGGTTGGAGCGCTCGATCGCCTCGGGGGTGGGGGTCCAGAGGAGCTCTCCGCGATCGGTCGTTGCGATCTCGGGCATGCGCGGACTTCTATCACCGGGCCGCATCGCGGTCGAGCCACCCGATCAGCTCGAGGGTGAAGCCGTGGGCTCGGTCGACCGCCGCGACGTCGATGTGGTCGGGCGCGTCGTCCATGGTGTGCACGCGGGGCGGGATCGCCGCGCCGGGGTCGAGGCAGGTGATCGCGGTCGCCGGGTGGCGGCGCACGGCGGCGGCGAAGGCGTCGGTGGCGAGGCCGTGGCTGAGCGGGGTCGCGGCCGGTCGCCCCGCTTCGCCGCGCCGGCCCTCGCCGATCGCCTCGCAGAGCTCGGTCAGCCGCGAGCGCAGCCTGTAGGTCACCGCCAGCCCCTCGCCGGTCGCGTAGCGAAGTTCACCGTCGCCGACCGCGTCGACGCAGAGAAAGTAGGTCGGCCCGTCGGCGAGCTCGCCGCGGTGCCCGCGAAGGAAGGCCCGCATGCCCTCCATCAGGCACTCCCCGGCGCCGCTGAGCACGATCCAGACGTCGAGGTTGACCGGCTGCTGCGCGCGCAGGTCCTCGGCGAGCGAGAGCACGGTCGCGACGCCCGAGGCGTTGTCGTTGGCGCCCGGGGCGATCGGCGACAGCTCGAGCTCGATCGCCGCGAACGTGGCGACCAGCAGGATCAGCGTCGGCGCGAGCTGCAGCAGCGAGATCACGTTCGAGTCGACCCCGGCCATGCGCGCGCCGAGCAGCGGCAGCAACGCGGCGAGCGACCAGAAGACCAGGCGCAGGGGGGCGATCGAGAAGGGCAGCCGGGCGCCGAGCCGGCCCGCCAGGCGCACGCGGCGCGGCGCGAAGATCGCGCCGGTGCGACCGGCGTCGTAGTGGGCGCTCAAGACGAGGCGCGCCTTGCCGGCGGGCCGCCGCGGCGGCGAGACGACGTTCTGCGAGACGCGCCGAAAGAACAGCAACCGCAGCAGGTATAGGCGCGTGTTGAGGTCGAGGTAAGCCGAGGTGGCGGCGATCAGCGCCAGCGCGAACCCGATCGCCGGCTCGGCGACCGCCAGTAGGCTGCCCGCCAGCCCGAGCAGGCAGTGAAGCGCGACGATCAGGCCGACCTGCGGATGGGCGTAAATCGGCTCCACGTCGACCCGTCGCCCGAGCTCGGCGAGCCGCTCGGCGAGCCGGTTGGCCGCCCGCCGTTCGGCGTCGGTGCCGGCGAGCCGGCCCTCGAACGAGCACAGCTCGCGGATCGTCTCGATGCGCCCTGCCGAGTCCACGCGCCGGGATTATCCCCGGCGCGTGCGGCTCAGCGCTTCGGCCCGATGTGGCGATCCATGAGCGCGACCGAGTCGCGCCTGGCCACCGAGATGCTCCAGCGGTTCATCCGCCGCCACTCGACCCCGACCACGTCGCAGTACTCGCAGAACAGGGAGCGGATGTCGTCGGAGCGATTGGTGAAGTTGTAGCGGGGATAGCGATAGGTCTTCCTTGGGTGCCTGATCGTGTTCGTGAAGCGGCACCCATCCGAGTGGATGAGGCCGCGGAGCAGCGACCATGGATGCAGGTCGACGATTCCGTGCTGCCAGTGCTCGAGCGTGATTGACCGCCTGTGCTTGACCCCAGCCCCGTGTTGAGGCAGCAAGCACGGCCAGTGCTTCCAGAACGCCGAGACCTCGTCCGCCCGTTCGTGTGGCCGCTGGTACACATTCGCAATCCCCGACGGAACGATTGCCCGCATCGCCTCCCTTACTTCAATGACGATCCTCGGGTAGCGGCGGTCCAGGAGTACACGGAGTCGAAAGACACCTCGTGGGTGCCTGGAGATGCAACCATCGCCGAGGTAGATCCCGAGGAGGTACGCGTATGCGGTCCAAAGCTCGGGTCCGAGCCTTTGGTGGATCGCGCATCCACGACATGGCTCGCCGGGGGGACTGGATTCCGGCCGCTTCGGAGTTTTTCCGGCTGCCCAGTCGCGGACGGTCCCGCGCGGAATCCCGACCCGCCGCGCGACCTGGCTCGGGTTGAGGCCCAGAGCGATGAGTGCCAGCGCCCGATCGACGTCCGCAGATCGGTGCGTCATCGCGGCTCGATGTGAGTGCGGCGGGTGGGACTCGAACCCACAAGCGCTTTCGCGCAGCGGCTTTTGAGACCGCCACCTTTGCCAGTTTGGTCACCGCCGCTCGGCCACCGCATTCTGACCGATTCTCGGTCGCGAGCTCACGCGCATGGCACCATCAACGCGCCGAAACGGCGTCTAGTCTGAATGGACATGTGCGGCCGCTACACGCTCACCAACCCCGACCCGTTCAAGCTCCGAGCCCGCTTCGACATCCTCGAATCGGTCGAGGTCGTCGAGGAGCCGCGCTACAACGTCGCGCCCACCGACCCGGTGCTCGCGGTGCGGCGCGGCGATGACGGCATCCGCGATCTCGGCCGGCTGCGCTGGGGCCTGGTGCCCGGGCGCTGGGCGGAGCGCAAGGGTGAGAGGCCGCTGATCAACGCGCGGGTCGAGACGGTGGCCAAGCAGCCGGCGTTCGCCGAGTCGTTTCGCGAGCGGCGCTGCCTGCTCGCCGCCGACGGCTTCTATGAATGGCTCACCGACGAGCGCGGCAAGCGTCCGCTCTGGTTCAGCCGCCCAGACGACGACCTATTTGCCTTCGCCGGGGTCTGGGCGGCGCTGCCGCGCAAGGGCTCGGACGATGTCCTACACAGTTGCGCGTTGGTCACCTGTCCGCCGAACGAGCTCATGCGCCCGATCCACGATCGGATGCCGGTGGTGCTCGAGCCGGGGGCCGAGGCGGCCTGGCTGGATCCCGAGCGCTCGGCCGACGAGCTGCTCGGCCTGCTCGTGCCGGCGGCCGACTGCGCGCTCGTCGCCCGCGAGGTCGGCGACTTCGTCAACGACGTACGAAAGGACGGGCCCGAGCTGATCGAGCCGCGCGAGGAGGAGCAGAGCGCGCTGTTCTGAGGGGCGGCTCAGGCGGGCGCCGGAGCCGCGCCGCCGCCGCCGTCCTCGCCGTGCAGGGGCTGGCCGCCGATCGGCCGCTCCTCCTCGACGTGCCACTCCTGGTTGAAGCCGACCATCGCAACCGCGATCAGCACCAGCTGCACGGGGACGAGGACCAAGCAGAGCAGGCCGAGCAGGTCCTCCGGCAGCGCCGGCGAGTCGAGCCCGTCCTTCGAGCGGGCGAACCAGTCGGGCGCGGCGATCGCGGCGAAGATCGCGAGGATCACCGCGAGCGCCGCGGCGACCGGCAGGATCCCACGGCTCCAGCGTAAGACGAGCAGGGCGAAGAGGACGTAGAGGCCGGCCCAGATCAGCGTCATGACCGCCACGCTCGCCCCGAGCAGCCGCTCCCATCCCCCGATCGTGATGATGACCAGCAGCACGGCGCTGACGAGGAGGACGAAGGCGATCACGGCCTTCATCGACTTCGTCTCGGCCTTCACCCTGTTCGGCCTCCACAGCTCGTAGCCCTCCCGGGCCTCGGCGACCTGCACGGCGCAAGCATAGAAGCTCGGACGGCCGCGCGCGACGGCAGCCGTGTCGGCCAACGGGGTGGCTCCCCGCCGCGATGCGGTCGCAACCTACAATCGGCCCGTCCCGCGGACGTGGCGGAATCGGTATACGCGCCAGGCTTAGGCCCTGGTGGGCTTTATGCCCGTGGAGGTTCGAGTCCTCTCGTCCGCATCTCGGCGCTTCGCAGGCTCATCGATCCGCTGGTCCTGCCTAGACTTGGGCCACCCGGGGGACTGGTGTAACGGCAAACATTGCGGTCTCCAAAACCGCAGCTCGAGGTTCGATTCCTCGGTCCCCCGCTGTGCGTCGCGTCGGCGCGCGTCGGCCACGAGGCGTAACGCG
>WHSW01000246.1 GCA_009379895.1 Solirubrobacterales bacterium | reverse complement strand
CGACGTCCGGCTCGAGGCGGTCGGCGAGCGCGACCGCCTCGCCTCCGTCGCTCGCCTCACCGACCACCTCGATCTCGTCCCTTGCGTCGAGGATCATCCGAAACCCGCCGCGAACGAGCGCCTGATCGTCGGCGATCAGCACGCGCACGCTCACGGCGACGCCTCGAGCGGCAGGCGGGCGTGCACCCGATAGCCGCCCCCCGCCACCGGGCCCGCCTCGACGGTGCCCCCGAGCAGCGACGCGCGCTCGCGCATCCCGACCAGGCCGTGGCCGCCGGCGTTACCGTCGCCCGAGACGGCTCGCCCGTCGTCGCGCACGTCGACCTCGATCGCGGCCGAGTCGTAGCGCACTGTCACCTCGGCGCGAGTCGCGCGCCGCGTGGCGGAGCGTGTTCGTCAGCGCCTCCTGGACGATGCGGTAGGCGGACACGTCGACGCCGGCGGGTAGCGACGAGGTCGTGCCCTCGCGGCGCACCTCGACCCGCAGGCCGCCGGCGCGCAGGGGCTCGGCGAGCTCATCGAGGCGGTCCAGCCCGGGTTGGGGGTGAATCGCCGGCAAGAGCACGACCCTGCGGATGCTCCTCGGTCTCGTTCGTGCCGACGCGGGCACGGCGCGCTTCGACGGCGCGCGCTACGAGGACCTGGCACACCCCAGCGGCCAGGTCGGCGCCGTGCTCGAGGACGCGAGCTTTCACCCTGGGCGCACCGGCCGCAACCACCTGCGCGTGCTCGCCACCGCGGGCGGCCACCCCGCCGAGCGCGTGGCCGACGTGCTGGCACAGGTCGACCTGAGCGCGGCGGCGGATCGCCGCGTCAAGGGCTACTCGATGGGCATGCGCCAGCGCCTGGCGATCGCCGCGGCGCTGCTCGGCGATCCCAACGTCCTGATCCTCGATGAGCCAGCGAACGGCCTCGACCCTCCCGGGATCCGCTGGATGCGCGATCTGCTGCGCGCGCAGGCCGGGCGCGGGCGAGCGGTGCTCGTCTCGAGCCACCTGCTCTCCGAGGTCGCCCAGAGCGTCGATGACATCGTCGTCATCGCCCGCGGCGCCCTGCGCGCCAGCGGTCCGCTCGCGGGCGTGCTCGGCTCGTCCGATGGGCCGGTGACCCGCGTGCGCTCGATCGAGGCGGAGCGGCTCGCGACACTGCTGCGCGAGCGGGACATCGCCTCGGAGCCGGAGGGCTCGGGCGCGCTGCTCGTGCGCGGTGCGCCGGAGGCCGTCGGAGAGATCGCCGCCAACCATCGCGTCGCGCTGGTCGAGCTCGTCACCGTCTCACGGTCTCTGGAGGACGCCTTCTTCGAGCTCACCGAGGCCGGGTCGTGAAGGTCCTGCTCGCGGCCGAGCTGCTGAAGCTGCGCACCACGCGCACCTTCGTGGCGGTGGCGGCCGTCGCGGTCGCCACCTCGATGCTGATCGCCGGGCTCACCAGCCTGCTCTCCGAGCCGAGCGAGGAGTCCGTCCTCACCGACGTGTTCACCTCCGACACCAGCAGCCTCTTCATCCTCATCCTCGCGATCGTGGGCATCTCGGGGGAGTGGCGTCATCGGACGATCACGAGCTCGCTGCTCGCCGCACCGGACCGGCTGCGCTTCCTCGCCGCCAAGACCTTGGCCTTCGCGGCGGCCGGGCTGATCCTCTCGCTGCTGATCTCGATCGCCGTCGCGATCCTCGGGTTCGCCCTCCTCTCGTCGCGCGATCTGCCGGTCCCGGAAGGCGCGGAGCTGGCCGCGCAGATCGGCCGCAACGCGATCGTCGCGGCGCTGCTCGGCGGGTTCGGGGTCGGGATCGGCGTGCTGGTGCGCAACCAGCCGGTCGCGATCGTCGGCGTGCTGGTGCTCTCGTTCGCCGTCGAGCCCGCCGTCCTGGGTCTCGTGCCAGACGTAGGTCGCTTCGGCCCGTTCGTCGCGCTGCCGGTCGGCGTCCAGGACGTTCCCGCCGCCGACGTCGGCTTCGAGGACATCCGCCCGCTCTCCCCCGCGCTCGCCACCTTGGCGCTGCTGGGCTGGCTCAGCGCATCCTTCGCCGCCGGGTACGCCCTGCTGCGCCGCCGCGACCTCGACTAGTGATTGATTCCACAGGAGTCCCCGTGTTCAAGGGGTTTGAGGCAGAGAGGCCGACGTCGACGGTGTTCACCGCACCGTCGACCGAAAGCCCACGATGAAGCCGACCTCGACAATCTCTGCACAACCGTCTATTGCACCGCCGACGATCTCCTGCCTGTCGTGCACGCTCATGCGCTCTAGAGTCGGTCTGTGGCGATCTCAAACCGTGGCGCCCTGCGGACAACGGCGGTGCTTCTCACCGGTGTTAGCGCCGTCCAGGCTTGCTTAGCGTTCGGCGCACCGTGGGGACGGATTGCATACGGCGGCCGTCATGATGGCCGTCTCCCCGGCGCCCACCGTCGCGTCAGTGGTGTTGCGGCTCTCACCTACGCAGCGACGGCGGGCTTCCTCGCATCGGAAGCAGGTTCTCTCCGGGCGCGAAGGTCAGTGCTATCGATCCTGATGACGTTCATGACGCTCAGCACGGGACTTAACCTTGCCTCCCGGTCATCGGCCGAACGACTGGTCTGGACGCCGGTGTGTGCGTTGACTGCCGTCCTAGCCTGGCGTGCTCGCCCGCGCTAGTCGTTGCTTCGCAGTGGCGCCGTAGTCGTTGGCGTCGATGAACGCCCTGGCGAGCGCCCCGAGCTCCCGCGCGCCGGTCATCCCTCGAGCTGGTCGAAGCGGCACTCGGCCGGCGGCTTGTCCTCGCGCCAGCGCAGGACCTTGGTCCCGTGGCGGATACGACCCGCGCTCACGTGGTCGAAGCTCACCTCGACGACCAGCTCGGGCCGCAACCCGATCCACTCGAGGTCGCGGTCCGCGGCCCAGCGGCTGGGCTCGGCGGACCCGCGCTCCCCGGTCTCATACGGCGCCAGCTTGGCGACCAGCTCGCGCTTCTCCTTCGCCTTGAAGCCGGAGGTGTGCCCGACGACCCGCAGCTCGCCTTCCTCGTAGAGGCCGAGGATCAGCGAGCCGACCGTCCCCTCCTCCTTGCCGACCCGCCAGCCGACGACGACGCAGTCCGCCGTGCGGACCCGCTTCACCTTGACCATCCCCTTGCGCTCGCCGGGCCGGTAGGCGGCCTCGACGCGCTTGGCGATCGCGCCCTCCCCAGAGCGCAGCCACTCCTCGGCCTCGGCGGGCGCGCCGACGAGCGGCGTGATCTCGATCGACCCCGGGTCGGCGAACCCCTCCAGCAGCTCCTCGAGCGCCGCCCGGCGCTCGGAGAAGGGCAGGCCGAGCAGCTCTCGATCGCCCGCCTCGAGCAGGTCGAAGGCGCGCATCCGGGCGGGCGTCTGCTCGGCCAGCATCCGCACCCGCGACTCGGCCGGGTGGAGGCGGTTCTGGAGCGCGTCGAACTCCTCGCGGCCGTCGGCATCGACGATCACCAGCTCGCCGTCGAGGACGTAGCGCCCGCTCGGAAAGTCGAGCTCGGGGAAGTAGCGGCGCAGCGGCCTGCCGGTGCGCGATTGCAGGAAGACCTCGTCGCCGTCGACGAAGGCGAGCGCGCGAAAGCCGTCGTACTTGGGCTCGTAGACCCAGCCCTCGTCGGTCGGCAGGGCCTTGCGCGAGAGCGCGAGCTGGGGCTTGATCGGGGTGGTGAGCGTCAGGGCCAAGGGCGTGACGATCGTAGTGCGGCGCCGGCGCCGCTGCGCACCGGGATCGGCGCGGGCGCGCACCGCTCGCGCCGGTGCGAGACTGCGACGGCCTTGGCCGTTGATCACCCGAGCCGCGACGATCCGCCCTCCGAATGCGACCTCGCCGTCGTCGGCGCGGGCATCATCGGCCTCGCCGCGGCACGCGAGCTGGCCCTGCGACACGACGGCCTGCGGGTCGCGGTGCTCGACCGCGAGCC
>WHSW01000245.1 GCA_009379895.1 Solirubrobacterales bacterium | reverse complement strand
TAGGCCTCGATCTTCTCGATCTTGGCCACGGTCAGCGCCGGCGAGCCGAGCTCGTCGAGCCGCAGGCGCAGCTCGTCGATGTCGGCCGCCGAGCGCACGAACGAGAGCGCGACGAAGTCGGCGCCGAGCTCGACCGCGAGCCCGACGCCCGGTCCCGGGCCGAGCTGGTTTCCGTGCACGCGCAGGCCGAGCCCGGCGGCCACGGCGGCGACCCCGATGCGCTCGGTGGCATCGGGGTCGAAGAACCCAACGTCGGCGAAGACGTCGACGAAGTCGGCCAGCCTCTCGGCAGCGACGGCCGGGATCATCTCGTCGGCCACCTGCGCGGCATACTCGTCCGCCGCAATGCCCGGCGGCACGGCGTGCGCGCCGAGGAAGGTGACCTCGTCGGTGAGCCGGGCCGCGACCTCGCACAGGCGGCGTTCGGTCTCGATGTCGAGCCCGTAGCCCGACTTGATCTCCAGCTGCGTGATCCCGGCGTGCAGCGCCTCCTCGCGCCGCGCGCGCGCCAGGCCCTCGAGCTCGTCGGCCCCCGCCGCCCGGGTCGCCTCGGTGGTCACCCGGATCCCGCCCGTGCCGTACGGCGCGCCGGCCATTCGCGCGGCGAACTCCTCGGCGCGGTCGCCGGCGAAGACCAGATGCGTGTGCGAGTCGACGAACCCCGGGACCACGCAGCGCCCGCCGGCGTCGAGGTGCTCGTCCCCGGCCGCGCCCGCGGGCTCGATGGCTGCGACCCGCTCGCCCTCGATCACGAGCGCCACCGCGCGGACCAGGCCGAGCGGCCCCTCGCCGAGCTCGGGGTCGTTGGTGACCAGCTCGCTGATGTTGTCGATCACCAGGGCGCTCACTCGCTCACCGCGTCGATCGCGTCGCGGAGCTCGGCGGCGACGTCGAGCTCGAGGTGGCGCCCGTCGCGGACGATCGGCCGTCCGCCGACGACCACTTGGCGGACGTCGGCGGCGGTGGCGGCGAAGACCAACGACTCGAGCGCGTGCTCGTCGGTGGCGCCGGCGAGCCCGACCCCGTCGAGCCCGACCGTGACCAGGTCGGCGATCGCGCCGGGCGCGATCCGCCCGGCCTCGGGCCAGCCGATGCTCGCGTGGCCGTGCTCGCAGCCGGCGCGCAGGAGCTCGGCGGCGGCATGGTGGCCGCGCTCGCCGGTGGCGAGGCGCTGGTCGAGCTCGACCGCCCGCATCTCCTCGAAGCCGTCGATCACGGCGTGCGAATCGGAGCCGAGCGCGAGGCGCGCACCCGCGTCGGCGATCGCCCGCCCTCGGCCAACCCCGTCGGCGAGGTCACGCTCCGTGGTCGGGCACAGACAGCAGCGGCCGTTGGCCGCGCCGAGTAGAGCGACGTCATCGTCGGTGACGTGCGTGAAGTGGACCGCGGTGAAGGCCTCCGAGACGGCTCCCGCATCGTCGAGCAGGGCCGCCGGGGTGCGGCCGTGGGCGGCGAGGCAGGCTTCGTTCTCGGCCGGCTGCTCGGAGACGTGGGCGTGCAGGGGTAGCGAGCGCTCGCCGGCCCAGGCGGCGACGAGCGCCGCGGAGTCGGGGGCGACCGCGCGCACGCTGTGGATCGCGGCGCCGATCCGCGCCCGCGCGCCGAGCTCGCCGAGCGCCTCGACGCGCTCGGCCCAGGCCTCGGCGCTCGGGTCGCCGAAGCGAAGCTGCCCGCCCTCGAGTGGCCGTCCGAAGCCGCCCAGCAGATAGCAGCTGTCGAGCAGGGTGATCCTGATGCCCGCCTCGGAGGCGGCGGCGATCAGGGCGCGCCCGACCTCGTTCGGATCGTCATACGGCGCGCCGCCGTGGGCGTGATGCAGGTAGTGGAACTCGCCCACGGCGGTGATTCCGGCGAGCGCCATCTCGGCGAAGGTGGCCCGAGCCAGCGCCTGGTAGGCGTCGGGGTCGAGGACCTCGGCGAGCTCGTACATCTGCTGACGCCAGGTCCAGAACGACCCCCGGCCGCCCTGCGCGCGCCCGCGCAGGGCGCGGTGAAAAGCGTGCGAGTGGGCGTTGGCGAGCCCCGGGATGGTCAGGCCCGCGAGCCGCTCGGCCCCGGCCGGCGGCTTCGGCGCCTCGGGCTCGACCCGGGCGAAGCGCTGGCCCTCGACCTCGACCACCACCCCGGCCTCGGGGCACTCGCCGCCGAGCCAGGCGAGCTCGCACCAGTAGGTGGTGCGGTCGCCGCTCACGAGCCGACCCGCTCGGCGAACGCCGTGATCCGCGCCACGAACTCGTCGCGGTGGTGACGGTCGAACTGCTCCCAGGTCATCAGCGTCCGCGGGTCGGCGCGGTCGACGACCATGATCCCGTCGAGGTGGTCGACCTCGTGCTGAAACGTGCCGGCGGTCAGCCCACGCCTGATCTCCTCGTGGCGATGGCCCTCGCGGTCCAGGTAGCGCAGCCGAACCTCGACGTGGCGCCTGACCACCCCGCGCAGGTCGGGCAGCGACAGGCAGCCCTCGTTGATCTCCACGTTCTCGTCGCTGACCGGCTCGATCGTCGGGTTGACGATCACCGTCAACGGGATCGGCGGCTTGTACGGGTAGCGCGGGTTGACCCCATCGACCTCGGCGACCGCGATCCGCACCGCCACGCCGATCTGGTTCGCGGCCAGCCCGGCCCCGTCGGCCGCCCGCCGGGTCTCGATCAGATCGTCGATCAGCCGCTGGATCTCCGGCGAGCGCAACTCCTCGGCGGTCAGCTCACGCGCGCGCTCCCGCAACACCGGGTCCCCGATCGAAACGATGTCCCGAACGCTCACCGCGCCTCGTTTACGCGCGACGTGGCCGCAGATCGGCGGCCCGTAGTCGGATAGCGACTGGAACTCGCCATTCCCGGGCGATCACCCGCCGCCCCCTTCGGCGCTCTCCCGCATCGGTATCCGCACACCCCGCTCGTCCGCAACCTCGAGCGCGCGCTCATACCCGGCGTCGGCATGGCGCATCACCCCGGTCCCCGGATCGCAGGTGAGCACCCGCTCGAGCTTCGCGGCGGCGAGCTCCGAGCCGTCGGCGACGCACACCATGCCCGCGTGGATCGAGCGCCCGATGCCGACCCCGCCGCCATGGTGGATGCTGACCCAGGAGGCGCCGGACGAGGTGTTGACCAGCGCGTTGAGCAGCGGCCAGTCGGCGATCGCGTCCGAGCCGTCGGCCATCCCCTCGGTCTCGCGGTAGGGCGAGGCGACCGAGCCCGAGTCGAGGTGGTCGCGACCGATCACCACCGGGGCGCTCAGCTCGCCGCTTCGCACCATCTCGTTGAAGCGCAGGCCGAGCCGTCGGCGCTCCCCGTAGCCGAGCCAGCAGATCCGGGCCGGCAGGCCCTGGAAGGAGATCCGCTCGCCCGCCAGGCGGATCCAGCGCGCGAGCGCCCGATCGTCGGGAAACTCCTCGAGGACCGCGCGGTCGGTGGCCGCGATGTCGGTGGGGTCGCCGGAGAGCGCGACCCAGCGGAAGGGCCCCTTGCCCTCGCAGAACAGCGGCCGAACGTAGGCGGGGACGAAGCCCGGGTAGTCGAAGGCGCGCTCGAAGCCGCCGAGCTTGGCCTCGGCGCGCAGGCTGTTGCCGTAGTCGAAGACCTCGGCGCCGGCGTCCTGGAAGCCGACCATCGCGAAGCAGTGGGCGGCGATCGCCGCGCGGGCGCGGCGGATGTACTCGTCCGGGTCGTCGGCGCGCATCCGCTCGGCCTCGGCGAGAGAGAGGGTGTTGGGCAGGTAGCCGACGAGCGGGTCGTGGGCGCTGGTCTGGTCGGTGACCACGTCGGCGTCGAAGCCGCGCGCGAGCAGCACCGGCAGGACGTCGGCCGCGTTCGCGCAGAGGCCGACGCTGAGCGGCCGGCGCGGGCGCTACGGGGTTGTCAGAACAGCGTGCTTACGCACCTTCAGGCCGTTCCTGATCTGGCAGGGCCGGCGACGACCTCAGCTCAGTTGGCAGTTGCAATTCC
>WHSW01000244.1 GCA_009379895.1 Solirubrobacterales bacterium | reverse complement strand
ACGGCGACTTCGCGGCCGCGGGGGTGGCGGCGGTGGTCGCGCCGGGCGAGGCGGCGGCGATCGCCCTGTTCGCGATCGGCCCGACCCCGCGCCGCGCCCTGGAGGCCGAGCGGGCGCTCGTCGCGGGCGCCGAGCCCGGCGAGGTCGGCGCGCTGGCCGCGGCCGAGCTCGACGACCCCTACCGACGGGCGCTGTTCGGCGAGCTGGTCCGCCGCGCGGTGATCGGGGCGACGCCGTGAGGATCGAGGTCGAGATCAACGGCGAGCCGCACGCGGGCGAGGTCGAGCCGCGCACCCTGCTCTCGGACTTCATCCGCCACGTCGCCGGCCTGCACGGCACGCGGGTCGGCTGCGAGCACGGCGTCTGCGGCGCCTGCACGGTGCAGCTCGACGGCGAGCCGGTGCGCTCGTGCCTGATGCTCGCCGCGCAGGCCGACGGGCGCTCGCTGCGCACAGTCGAGGACCTGGCGACCGAGGACGGGCCGCACCCGCTCCAGCGCGCCTTCCACGAGGCACACGCGCTGCAATGCGGGTATTGCACGGCCGGGATCCTGATGTCGCTCGAGCCGTTCCTGCGCGAGCACCCGGACCCGACCGAGGCCGAGATCCGCGCGGCCCTGGCGGGCAACCTCTGTCGCTGCACCGGCTATCAGGCGATGGTCGAGGCGACGCGGGCGGCTGCGGCCGAGATCTCGGCGACCGGGGCCGAGCACGGGGACGGGGGAGGAGCCGCGGCGGCGGCGGGCGATGGCTGAGACGGCGGACGAGCCGCGGCCCGGCGAGGGCTCCTACCCGCGCTTCAGCGAGGGCGAGAGGCGGCGTCGCCGCGCGGCGCTCGCCGGCGCGATGGAGGACCGCGGCGTCGAGCATCTGATCGTCTACGGCGCCAACCGCTTCGGATCCGCGGTCGCCTGGCTGACCGGGTGGCCGGTCACCCGCGAGGCGCTCTGCGTGTTCACCCCCGGCGAGCGAGACGTCCTCTTGGTTCACTTCTACAACCACGTGCCGAACGCCGCCCGGCTCGCGAGCGCCGCCGATGTGCGCTGGGCCGGAGAGTCGACGATCGAGACCGCCGCCGCCGAGCTGCGCGGGCGCGGGGCCGTCCGCGGGCGAGTCGGCGTCGTCGGCCCGCTGCTGCACCGCGACGGCGTCCGCCTCGCGGCCGAGCTGGGCGAGCCGGTCGACCTGAACCGCGATTACCTGCGCCTGCGCCGGGTCAAGTCGGCGGAGGAGATCGAGTGGCTGCGGATCGGCTGCCGGCTCACCGACCGCGCCGTCGAGGCGCTCGGCGAGCGGCTTCGACCCGGGCTCACCGAGCACCAGCTCGGCGACATCTGCGAGCGCGCCTACGTCGGCGAGGGCGGGCGCACGCACATCCACTACTTCGGGGTCACCTCGATGGGCGAGCCCGAGGTCAGCGTCCCCGCGCAATGGCCGTCGGCGCGCCGGGTCGCGGCGGGGGATGCGGTGAGCTGTGAGATCAGCGCCTCCTACTGGGACTACACGGGCCAGGTGCTGCGGACCTTCGCGGTCGAGGCCGAGCCGAGCCCGCGCTACGAGGAGCTGCACGCGGTCGCCGACGCGGCCTTCGAGGCGATCGCGGAGCGGCTGCGACCCGGGACCAGCGCCGCGGAGCTGGTCGCGGCGTCGGCGGTGATCGAGGAGCACGGGTACACGATCCGCGACGACCTCGTCCACGGCTTCGTCGGCGGCTACCTGCCCCCGGTGCTGGGCAGCGCGAGCCGCCGGCTGACCGCGATCCCCGACCTCGAGCTCGAGGCCGGGATGACCCTGGTCGTGCAGCCGAACGTGATCACCCGCGACGAGACCGCCGGGGTGCAGACCGGCGAGCTGCTGCTGGTCGGCGAGCGAGGGCCCGAGCGCCTGCACGCGGTCGAGCGCGGCATGCTGCGCGCCGGTTGAGCCGCGGCGCCGCCCGGTAGGCGCGAACGCCGCTCGCTCCGGTGGCCTCGGCCGCCCAGCCGAGGCCGTCGCGCCGCGCCCTGGGCCGAATTCCACCGGTGGGCGGAGGAATTCAGCCCGGTATGGACATCCGACACGGGTTCGCCCCGTGGATCGGGGTCATCGCCCGCGCCGCCGCGGCGCAAGCCGATAGACTGGCTGTTGCAAACGTTTGCAGGAGGCTTAGATGGGCGACTCCTACCCGACAATCCGCGCCGCCGCCGTGCAGGCGGCATCCGTGTTCCTCGACCGCGAGGCGTCGACCGCGAAGGCGTGCGAGTTGATCCGCGAGGCGGGCGCGGGCGGGGCGCGGATCGTCGGCTTCCCGGAGGGGTTCATCCCCGCGCACCCGATCTGGTTTCACTTTCACCCGGGCACCGGGCGGGTCGGGACTCAACTCAGCGTCGAGCTGTTCAAGAACGCGGTCGAGATCCCCGGGCCGGAGATCGACGAGCTGCGGCGGGCGGCCGCCGACGCCGGCGTCTACGCGGTCGTTGGGGTCTGCGAGAAGCAGCCGGACACGATCGGCACCCTGTTCAACTCACAGGTCTTCATCGCGCCCGACGGCTCCTCCTTGGGCAAACACCAGAAGCTGATGCCGACCGTGGGCGAGCGCCTCGTCCACATGGGCGGCGCCGGCGACACGCTGGGCGCCTTCCAGACCGACTTCGGGCCCGCCAGCGCCCTGATCTGCGGCGAGAACTCGAACCCGCTGGCGGTCTTCGCCCTGACCACCGACCATCCACGAGTCCACGTGATGAGTTGGCCGAACCACTTTCCGACCGTCGGCGCGCCGCTGCGCGAGCGGGTCAGGGTCGACTCGCAGGCGTTCGCGCAGATGACCAAGGCCTACGTGGTCAGCGCCTGCGGCACGGTCGACGACGGGATGGTCGAGCGGCTCGAGCTGAGCCCCGACGACGAGGCGGTGATCCGCGACCCCGAGTTCTGTGGCGGCTCGCTGATCGTCGCCCCCGACAGCCAGGTGATCGCCGGCCCGCTCGGGCCCCAGGAGGAGATCCTGTACGCCGACCTGGACCTCGAGGTGGGCGTCAGGATGAAGCTCCGCCACGACTTCGCCGGCCACTACAACCGGCCGGACGTCTTCCAGCTGCGCGTCAACGGTCGCGCCCCGCAGATCCTCGAGGTCGAGGGCGGGCAGGCGCCGCCGCTGCCCGGGCCCGAGCAGCAGCGCCTGATCGACGACGCCGGCGCCGCGCGGCGGGTGCTCGGGGAGGGCGACGGCGACTCCGCCGGCGACCGCTGAGCGGCTCCGGGCGCCGCGCTCGCGGCGCCCTGGGCTCGCCCGCCCGGCGGACCGCTAGAGCAGCCCGTCGGCCCCCGCGTCGCCTGCGGGCAGCTCGGCGTCGCGGGGCGCGGTGACCGCGCGCGGGACGCCGTTCTGGGGGATCGCCTCGAGCGAGTCCGGGTCCAGGCGCGTGTTGAGGTTCGACTGCGTCTCGCGCTCGAGCGGCAGCGAGCCGCCGACCGTGTAGTAGGGCTTGCCGGCGACGACCAGGTCCTCGGCCGGGAAGCGGGTGATCACCTCGCAGCCGTCGGCGGTGACCACCAGCTGCTCCTCGATTCGCGCGGCCGACCAGCCGTCCGACGCCGGCCAGAACGTCTCGAGCGCGAACACCATGCCCTCCCGGATCTCCTCCGGGTGATCGAGCGAGACCAGGCGGCTGAAGATCGGCTTCTCCCAGATCGCCAGCCCGACCCCGTGCCCGAACTGCAGGGCGAAGGCCGCCTCCTCGTCGGGGAAGCCGAACTCCTGCGCCTTCGGCCACAGCTCGACCACCTCGCCCGTCGTCACCCCGGGCCGGATCTTGGCGATCGCCGCGTCGAGGTAGTAGCGGCAGCGCTTGTAGGCGTCGACCAGGCTTCGCGAGGCGCTGCCGACCGCGAAGGTGCGGTAGTAGCAGGTGCGGTAGCCCATGAAGCTGTGCAGGATGTCGAAGTAGGCCGGGTCGCCGGGGCGCAGGGTGCGGTCGGTGTAGACGTG
>WHSW01000243.1 GCA_009379895.1 Solirubrobacterales bacterium | reverse complement strand
GGGTGGGGCGCCCGCCGCGCGAGGCGGCGCGGTCGCGGTTCGTCGGCGAGGCGGGGTTGGGGTGGGGGGCGCATGAGTAGACGCTGGCGTCAGAGACGAGCGGTCTCCGTGGCGGCGGACTTGCTGTCCAACCGAGCGGATAGAACGGTGTTAGACGCACGAGAGAGGAGCTCAATGCCCAGAACCTCCGAGGTCGTGAGGTCGGCGCCGGGCCCGAACGGGGCGGGCGCCACGGGGACAGAGCCACAGAGCGCGACGAGGGCCGAGCGCCCCGCGCGCAGGCTGAGCGAGGACGAGAGGCGGCTCATCGCAAGCACGCTGATGAGCCCGAGAGACCGGGAGGCGAGCGGCGAGGAGCGCGAGCTGTTCTGGCGGCAGATCGAGCGCACCGGACTGGATCCGTTCGCGCGCCAGATCTACGTCGTCTATCGCTACAGCCGCCGGCGAAGGCGCGAGGAGATGTCGATCGAGACCTCGATCGACGGGCTGCGGTTGATCGCCGAGCGCACCGGCGCCTATGAGGGCCAGACGCGCCCCTACTGGTGCGGCGAGGACGGGGTCTGGCATGAGTGCTGGGCGAGCGTGGAAGCCCCGGTGGCGGCGACGGTCGGCGTCCATAAGGGCGGCGCGCGCGAGGCGACCTGGGCGACGGCGCACTTCGTCGAGTACGCGGAGTTTTGGGATGACTCGGGCAAGGCGAAGGGCTTCTACGCGACGATGCCAAGAAATCAGCTCTCGAAATGTGCCGAGGCGCTGGCGCTTCGAAAGGCGTTTCCGGCCGAGATGTCGGGCCTCTACACCGCCGAGGAGATGGCCCGCGCGGACGCCGAGGCCCCGCGGGCGCGGCCCGAGGGAGTCGATCCGGTGAGCGGCGAGCCAGCCGCGTCGTCTGCGAGCGAGGCGACGGGGGCCGCCGACGTGCCCGAGGGCGCGGGCGCGAACGGTGAGCTCGGCGGACGGCCGGTGAGCGAGGGGATGCGGGCGATCGCGACGGCGGGGCCGGCCGCGCCGGCGCAGCATCGCAGGGCACTCCGCGATCGGATGGCCGCCGCCTGCGTTTCGAGGGAGGCGGTCGCCAAGCTCGCGAGGCTCTACTTCTCCGAGGCGCGCTCGGACTGCCTCACCGAGGCGCAGATGGCAGAGCTTGCCGAGCTGGTCGAGGCGATCGGCGCCGGTCAGATCGCCGATGAGACGCTGAAGGCCCAGCTCACGAAGGCCGAGGTCCGGCCCGACCGAGTCGAGGCGCGGGCGCTGATCACGATGTGGATCCTGGGGCGCGCGAACGAGCGCACGGCCAGCACCGCAGCGCCGAAGGCGCCCGACGCGCCGGGAGAGCGGGCCGAGACGACGGGAGGCGAGGCGTGAGCGCCGTCGCCGAGCGGGTGGGCGCGGAGCTCTCACCCGCACCGTCGCTGGCGGTGCCAACGACGCTGCCGGTGGCGAGCCTGTCGACGAGCTCGATCAGGCGATTCGCGAGGTGCCCCGAGGATTGGCGTCGCCACTACGTCGAGCGCGAGCCCGAGGTCGTGCGCGCGTCGATGCTCGCCGGGCACGCCTACGGGGCCGCGATCGGGGCGGCCTACTGGGCGCGGATCAACGGGGCCGGCGAGCTCGCCGCACACGATGCCGACGACCTGTTGGTCTCGGAGTTCGCGGCGGAGGTCGCCGAGGCGCGCGAGGCCGGGACGCTGGCCGCGGGCGAGGACCCCGCCGGGGCGCTGGAGGGCGCGCGGGCGCCCCTTCGCGGCTATCTGCGCGAGGTCGCACCGGCGGTCGAGGAGCCGCGGGCGATCGAGCGCGCGCTGCGGGCGCAGTTCCCGGGCGCGCAGTGGTCATTCGTGGGCTATCTCGACGTCGACTGCGCCGCGGTGGTACTCGACGAAAAGCTCTCGGGCTCGAATAAGTGGTCACAGCGCAGCGCAGACCGCGATCCGCAGGCGGGCTTCTATCTGCTTCTGCGCTCGCTGGCCGGCGAGGCCGCCGAGCGCTTTGAGTTTCACGTCGCGCGTCCGGGCAGGGAGGAGATCCGGGTGATCTCGACGGCGCGCACGCCCGCGCAGCTGGCCCACCTGCAGGCGCAGATCGCGCTGGTGGCGCGCCGGATCGCACGCGCGCACGCCAGCGGCGACTGGGGCTATGGAACCGAGGGCTGGTGGTGCTCGGCGAAGTGGTGTGCGGGGTGGCGGCGCTGCCCGGCAGGCGGCGGTCTCGGGCTCGACGCAGAGAACGGCAACGACAGGTAGGAGGACGCATGACCAACATCAACACGGTCACCATCACGGGCAACCTGACCCGGGATCCCGAGCTGCGCCAGCTCGCCTCGGGGACGAGCGTCTGCGGGCTGCGGGTGGCGGTCAACAACCGCGAGCGGATCGACGGCGAGTGGACGGACCGGCCGAACTACTTCGAGGTCGCCGTGTTCGGCGGGCGGGGAGAGTCGGCGGCTCGATATCTCGCCAAGGGCCGCGCGGTGGCGGTCCATGGCCAGCTGCGCTGGCGCGAGTGGGAGGCCGAGGACGGCACCAAGCGCCAAGCCGTCTCGATCACGGCCAGCCAAGTGCAGTTCCTGGGCTCGCCCAAGCACTCGGCGTCAGAGGGCGAAGGCGTACCCGCCGAGCGGGCCGCGCCGACGAGCGCGACGGCGGGGCCCAACATCGCGGCCGACGATGACCTGCCTTTCTGAGCCGCGCGCGCCGCGGGCGCGGGCGCGAGCCGGGGGGCCGTGATGGCGGTGGCGGTGGCCAGCGCACGGCGCCCGGGCCAGGAGGAGGTGATCCGCCACCGGCCGCGGCCGCCGGGGCGCTGCGTCTCGCCGGGTTGTGAGGAGCCGCCACTGCCCGACGGGCGCTTCTGTGCGGCACACCAGGAGGTCCTGGACCGGGTGCGCGCCGAGCTGGGCGGCGAGGCGAAGTCGGGCGAGCTCGACCGGCGCTGGCGGCGAACGACGACGCGGGGCATGGCGAGCGAAAGGCCGAAGCAGCGATGAGCCAAGGCGCCGTGCGGCCCGAGCGTAGGTCGAGCCGCGCATGAGTGGACGCTGGGCGGTCTCGCCGCTGACGAGGGCTCGCCGGTCGCTGGGATCGCGGCTCTGTAAGCACGTGGCGAGGGCGCCCGCCGGAAGCTGGTCGACCGTGCTGTGGCGCCGGGTCTCGCTGAGCCCGATGACGTAGACGAGGCGGTTGGGGAGATCCGCGCGGGTGTGGCGGTAGCGCCTCGATGGGACGGGGCACGGCCGCGGCCGGGCCTGCGGGAACGACGAAGAGCGAGCGGACGGCGGCGTCGGAGTCGCCCGTCCGCGTGCGAGGAAGGACCGACGATGGACGCATGCACACGCGAGGCGCTTGGCTTCGCAAACGAGGTGCGCCGCGCGCTCGGGCTGCGGCCCGTCGCGGCGCTGAGCAAGGGACGGCGGATGCAGGGCGAGCGCTGCCCGCTGGCACGGACGATCACCGCCGGTGAGGCGGCGCTCTCGTGCGCGGTCGACGCCGACCGGGTTGTGGTGTGGGTCGGCGAGCAGGCGGATGGGCTCGAGGCCCACAGCTTCGCGGTCAGGGACACGGTGGCCCACTTCATCGAGCGCTTCGACGCCCGCGCCTACCCCGAGCTGGAGGCGCGCTGATGGCGACGCACGGAGCCTCGAAGACCAGGCACCGCCAGTCCGAGGCGCGCCGGCGCCTGCGCGAGCTGGGGGAGGGCGATCCGCGGGAGGTCGTGCCGCTCACGGTCGGCGTGCGGCTCGCGGACGGCGAGCGGGGGCGGCTCGCACCCGAGGCGCTGCTGCGCGACTGCGTCGTCGTCGAGCCGGCGCTCTGCCCGCTGTTCGTGCTGTGGATGAGCGCCGCCGGGGCGAGCCGCCGTGGCGAGCGAACGTTTCTCCTTCAGGCGGCAAAGGGGGCGGTCGAGATCGTGCTCGAGGTGATCCCGCGGGGGATCGTGATGACGCCCGAGAGCCTGAGGCGAAAGCACACCAGCGGCGCGGCGCGCACGGCCTCGCTGGGCGGGCTGTTCGGCGAGCTGGGGCTGGCGGCGCGCGAGCTCGACCACACGGTCGGCGGCCGCGCCGTCGACGAGCGCTCGCCCTGCGCGGTGGTGCTCGACGCGACCAGGGACGGCCGGCTGCGCGTGCGGGTC
>WHSW01000242.1 GCA_009379895.1 Solirubrobacterales bacterium | reverse complement strand
CGACGCCGGCCGAGGCGCTGGCGCGCGCCAAGCGCGTGCGGGTCACCCCGCTTGCGGGCCGCGCCCGGCCGCTGGCCGACGGCCAGGCGATCCGGGTACCCGAGGGCTCGGAGGTGGTGTTCGAGTGACCCGCCGCCCGCACTACTTCCTGCACGGAAACCTGGTCTTCGGGGCCGGCCCTGAGGACGCCTGGGCGGCGTATCGGCTCGAGGGCCAGAGCTACCCGGGGCTGTCGGTTAACCGCAAGGTCGAGCTCAAGGAGCGCATCGAGAGCTTCGCGTACGCGGTCGAGGCCGACTTTCAGCTGATCCGCTGCGCGCGCGAGTGGTCGGTCGACGACTACGCGCGGCGCGCGTCGCACACCCTGGCGCCGAAGACGGGGCACCCGCAGGCCTTCGCGGCGTACCTGGCGGGCCAGCGCGACCGCCTCGCCGAGCGCCGAGTGGTGCGCCCGGAGATCTACTGCCTGGTGCGACTCGACGAGCCGGGCGGCCAGAGCGCCGGCGCTCGGGCCGGGCGCGCGCTGCGGCGGCTGGCGAGCAGCGTGGGCCTGGCCGATCCTCGCGCGCTCGGCACCTCGGAGCTCGCCGAGCTTCGCCGGCGCGAGGAGCGCGCCTTCGATCGCGTGCTCGACTTCATGGGCTGCGAACGGGCGCGCTCGGGGGAGACGGCGCGCCTGATCCGCGGCGGCTATGCGCGCGGGCTGGGGGAGCTCGAGGTCGATCCCAACTGGCTGCCGGAGGCGATCTGGGTCGACGAGGAGGGCGGGCGCTTCGTGCCGACCGAGCACGACCTGCTGCGCCTGCACGAGTCGCGAGTGACGATCGAGCGGCGCTCGCTGCGCGTCGACTCCGAGCAGGGGACCTCGCATCAGGGGATGCTGGTCGTCGGGGCGCTGCCCGAGGAGTCGGCCTTTCCGGGCGCCGACGTCGAGTTGCTGTTCGCTCCGCTCGAGTGCGGCTTTCCCGCCGACGCGGTTTTTTCGTGCGAGTGGGTTGGAAATCGCGCGGCGCAGAAGCTGGCCCAGAAGCGGATGGTCGACGCCGACCAGCAGGCCAAGGAGGAGGGCTTCGGCGAGCACGGGCCGTCGGTCCGCACCCAGCGCAAGGTCTCTGATGCCCGCGAGCTTCAGGACCGCCTGCAGGGCTCCGATCACCCGCCTTTCCTGCGCTCGGCGATCACCCTGGCCGTCGGGGCAGCGAGCGCGCAGCAGCTCGAGGAGCGCGTCGAGCGCCTGCGCGCCGAGTACGCGCCTGTGCGCCTTCATCGCCCGCTGGGCGAGCAGCACCGGCTCTTCCTCGGCGCGATGCCGGCCCAGGGCTTTCCGGTGCGCGACTACCTGGCTCACCTGCTGCCCGAGCAGCTCGGGGCGATGGTGCCGACGGCGATCTCACACGCCGGCTCTGAGATCGGCCCCTACGTCGGCTACGCGCTCACGGGCTCGCGGGCGCCGATCCAGTTCGATGCCGGCGAGGCCTCGCGCCAGAGCCGACCCCCGACCGTGCTGCTCACGGGCTCGCTGGGCTCGGGCAAGACGATGGCCCTTGAGCTGCTGCTCTATCAGGCCTTCCTGCAGGGGTCTGTGCCGATCGTCGACATCGACCCCAAGGGCGATCATCGACTCGACCGCCTGCCGGGCGTCGCCGAGCACCTGGAGTCGATCGAGCTCGGGCCCGACGAGCGCTATCGCGGCCTGCTCGACCCGATGCGGATCGGCGCCGACGACACGCGCGAGGACCTGACCTACTCGTTCCTGACGACGATCCTGCCCGACCCGCTGCCCGCCGAGTGGCAGACCGAGATCCGCCGCGCGGTGGCGATCGCGGCGAAGGCGGGCGCGCGGACGACCGGGGCGGTGCTCGACGGCCTGCGCGGCGGCACGCCGGCCGCCGCCGACGCCGCGCGGGCGCTCGAGGTTCACCTGGAGGCCGGCCTGGCGCGCCTCGGCTACGCCGTCATCGGGCGCGAGCTGCCCGAGGTCGGCTCGGCGCAGGTCGTCAGCCTGCGGATCCGAAACCTGGCCCGACCGCTGCCGGGCACCTCGCGCTCCGAGCTAGCCGAGGACGAGCGCATCTCGCAGGCGGTGGTGCGGCTGCTCGCGGCCTACGCGCTTCGCCTTTGCGCGTCGGATGAGTCCACGCACTCCGTGCTGGCGCTGGATGAGGCGTGGGCCCTGCTCACCGACTCGCAGGGCCGCGCGCTGATGGATCGCCTCTCGCGCATGGGGCGCTCGCAGAACATCACCCCGATTCTCGCCAGCCAGGTCGTCGGGGATGCATCGGACCTCGAGCCGCTGGTCGGCTCCTACTTCGCCTTCGGGGTCGAGCGCGACGCCGAGGCCGAGCGGGCGCTTCGGCTGCTGCGGCTCGACTCCGACGACGAGGCGCTTCGCCAGCGCCTGATCGGCTTTCGCGCTGGCCGCTGCTACTTCCGCGACACCGACGGGCGCGTGGTGCCGATGCGCGTCGACCCCGAGCCCGAGCTCCTGAAGGCCCTCGACACGACGCCGGGAGGCGAGGGCGAGCAAGAGGGCCGAGCGGATGAGCTCGCGGCCTAGGCTGCTGGGCGTCGCCTGTGTGGCAGGCGCCTGTGCTGCGCTCGTAGCGCCGGCCCTCGGCGCGCCGGGCGCATCGGCGCGCCCGGCCGAGTTCGAGGCCCAGCCGGTCGAGCCCGCCGGCGGCGGGGGTGGGGGAGGGGGCAACGATGCC
Source organism: Solirubrobacterales bacterium (assembly GCA_009379895.1). GTDB lineage: Bacteria > Actinomycetota > Thermoleophilia > Solirubrobacterales > 70-9 > WHSW01. The sequence continues at coordinate 1,486 of WHSW01000242.1, read as the reverse complement.
GACGCGGTCGATCCGCCCGAGCAGAGCTCGAGCGGCGAGGGCTCGGCGGTGGGCACGGTCAATGCGCTGTCGATCAGAAACCCGTTCTGCGACGAGGGGGGGCTGGGGCGAGCCCAGCGGCGCAACTGCCGGGTGACGGGGACGCCGGAGGGTCGCTATCCGACCTCCAACTACGGCTTCGACTTCCACATCGACACCGGCGTGGACAACATCTCGGGCAACTTCGCCTCGATGATCGCCCAGATCGCCGGCGCGATCTGGACGTTCTGCCTGTTCGTGCTGAGCATCGTGCTCACGGTCGTCGGCTGGGCCTTCGCCCTGTCGCCGTTTACCGACAACGGCGCGATGCGCGAGATCGACGGGGGCCTCGAAGGCTTCTATGGCGCCTTCACCGAGCCGTGGCTGGTGGTGGCGATGGTCGCGATCGGAGCCTGGGCGCTCTATCGCGGGATTGTGCGGCGCGAGGTGACGGCGACGGTCGCCGGCACCGTGCTCAGCGTGGCGTTGATGCTGGTCGCGCTGTGGGTGATCCACGACCCACGGGCGACGATCGGGACGCTGACCGGGTTCGTCAACGAGGGGGCGCTCGCGGTGCTCGCCGCGCCACAGTCGGGCTCGGTCGCCAATCCGGTCGGCGACTACGGCGAGGCCGTCGACAGCGTCTTCTCGGACATGACGCTGCCGGGCTTCGCGGTCCTCAACTTCTCGAACGTCGACTGGGCGCTCTCGGACGCCGAACCCGAGCTGCTCGAGACGTCGAATCGCTATGCCTGCGCGGACGCGGCCTATCTTGGCCAGCTGCCGCCGGGCAAGGCCGATCAGATCATCTTCGGCACCGAGCACACCGGCGGGGTCGCCGGGATCGGGGGCTCGGATCACATCACCTGCGAGAACCTCGGCGAGATCGCGCCGGCGCCGCGGACCAACGCCGAGATCTGGCTGCGCAACTCCCCGGGTTCGCTGGCGCGAGAGCGCCTGTGGGATGACCACACAGACGATGCGCCGTACTCGTCGTACTTCGCGATCCAGGGCGAGGGCGGCGCGGCGACCCGGCTGCCGCTCACCCTGCTGATCGCGCTTGGGCTGATCGGGGGGATTCTGCTTCTGGCCTGGATCGCGATGCGCCTGTTCATGCAGACGGCGGTCGCCTTCGTGCTGGTGCTGCTCACCCCCCTGGCGCTCTTTCTGCCCGCCTTCGGCGAGCGCGGGCGACGAGGCTTCTCGGTCTGGGGGTCGACGCTCCTCGGGGCGCTGGCCTCGAAGCTGGTCTACGCGGCGCTGCTCTCGGTGGTCCTGCTCGGGACCACTGTGATCGGCTCGCTGGTCTCCGGCCAGGGCGGGATCGGGGCGACGATGGCCTTTCTGGCGATGGCGGCTCTTTGGTGGGCGGTCTTCCTTTATCGCAACACGCTGCTCTCGTTCGTTTCGGTCTCGCGCGAGGCCGACGAGGGCCAGGGCCGACTGGGCTCGGCGCTGGGCCTCTACT
>WHSW01000241.1 GCA_009379895.1 Solirubrobacterales bacterium | reverse complement strand
CAGGCGCCGCGCCCGACGCCCGCCTCGGCCGCCGCTCGCGTGGCAGGGCGATCGGGGTCGAGCGGGGCTTCGGCGCGGGGCTCGTCGCGCGCGCGGCCGGCGTCGGCCGGCTCGCGGGCCAGCACGTCGGTCGGCCCGTCGACCCAGGCGCGGACCCGGTCGCCGGGGTGCCAGGAGGGAAAGCCCAGGCGCCGCGAGCGGATCGTCTGCCCCGAGTCGAGGCGAAGCTCGACCAGCTGATCGTGGCCGAAGTAGCGCCGGCCGATCACCTCGGCGCCGGCGGCGCCCTCGGGGCCGCTGATCCCGATCGCGATCGACTCGGGGCGGACCAGCACGTCGACCGGGCCGTCGACGCCGTGCTCGGCCGGGAACGAGCCGAGCTCGCAGTCGACGTGGCCGCCGTCGGCCCGGCCGGGGACGACCTCGATCTCGCCGAGGAAGCGCGCGACCCAGCGCGACGCCGGGCGCGAATAGATCTCCTCCGGGGTGCCGAGCTGCTCGACACGGCCGTCGCGCATCACGGCAACGGCCTCGGCGATGCTCAGCGCCTCGGCCTGGTCGTGGGTGACGAACAGCGCGGTGACGCCGGCGCGGGCGAGGATCTCGCGCACCTCCTGGCGCAGGCGGTCGCGCAGGCCGGCGTCGAGGTTCGAGAACGGCTCGTCGAGCAGGATCAGCTCCGGGGTGGGAGCGAGGGCGCGGGCGAGCGCGACCCGCTGCTGCTGACCCCCGGAGAGCTCGTGCACCGGGCGCCGGGCGTCCGCGGTCAGCCCGACCAGCTCGAGCACCTCCGCGACCCGCTCGCGGTCGGGCCGGCGCCCGAGGCCGTAGGCGACGTTGCCGGAGACATCGAGGTGCGGAAAGAGCGCGTAGTCCTGAAAGACCATCCCGATCCGGCGCCGCTCAGGGGCGACGAAGGTGCCGGGGCCGTTGAGCGGGCGATCCCCGATCGCGATCTCGCCCTCGTCCGGGCGCTCGATCCCGGCGATCAGGCGCAGGGTCGTCGTCTTGCCGCAGCCGCTGGGCCCGAGCAGCGCGCAGATCGAGCCCGCCTCGACCTCCAGGTCGACGCCCTGGACCGCGCGCACCGACCCGAAGGACTTGCGCAGGCCGCGCAGGCGAAGCGGCGCCGCCGGCGCGCTCGCGGCCGCCTCCGCGCTCACGAAAGCGGCCTCAACGGCGGCCGGGCTCGGCTTCGCCCTGTCTCGCTCCGCGCTCACGAGCTCACCGTCCCCCGCTCGGAGAACAGGTACAGCGGCGGCGCGGCGATCGCCAGCAGGACGAGCGAGGGGATCGCGCTCGCCTCGTAGAAGCCGATGCTCGTCTGGTTCCAGATCTCGGTCGCCAGGGTCTCGAATCCGATCGGGGCCAGGATCAGAGTAGCCGGGAGCTCCTTGATCGCGTGCAGGAAGACGAGCGCGGCGCCGGCCAGGATCCCGCCGCGCACGAGCGGCGCCGTGATCGTTCGAAAGACCTCCAGCGGCGAGCGTCCGAGCCCCCGAGCGGCCTCTTCGACGCGGGGCGAGACCTGGGCGAGCGAGGCGTTGATCGGCCCGATTCCGAGCGGCAGGTAGTGGACAGTGAGCGCGAAGATGAGCAGCGCCAGGGTCTGATAAGCCGGCACCGCCACGCGGGTCGCGAAGAAGACCAGGGCGAGCGCGACGACAATCCCCGGCAGGGCGTAGCCGGCGTGGCCGAGGCGTTCGATCGTGCGCGTCGCGACGCTCGGGTAGCGGCTCGCGAGCACGGCGACGACCAGCGCCGCGAGGGCGCCGGCGATCGCGGCGCCGATCCCGGTGATCAGCGAGTTGCCGGCCAGCGCCGCGACCAGCTCCAGCGAGCTGTCGCCGGTCGCCAGGCCCTTGGTCGACCAGTAGATCAGCACCGCGACCGGGAGCACCAGCGCGATCAGGACGAGCGCCGTGCAGAAGCCGAGCGCCGGCCAGCGCCAGCGCCCGAGCGCGTAGGCAGCCGGCGGGCGCGCGGTACCGGGGCCGAGCCGGTGCACGGCGTGGGCGTTGCGAACCCGCGAGTTGATCCACAGCAGGGCGAACATGAGCAGCACCAGTACGGCGCCGAGGCCCGCGGTGGCGGTGCGGTCGAAGGCCGACTTGTAGGAGAGGTAGATCTCGCGCACGAACGAGTCGAAGCGCATGATCGAGACGGCGCCGAAGTCGCTCATCACGAACAGCGCGACGAGCAGGCCGCCGACGGCGAGCGCCGGCCAGAGCTGGGGCAGGACCACGGTGCGGAAGGTGGCGAGCGGCCCGCGGCCCATCGCCCGGGCCGCGTCCTCGAGCTGCGGGTCGATTCGCCGCAGCGTCGAGCGCACCGGGAGCAGCACGAGCGGATAGGTGAACAGGGTGAGCACCAGCCAGGCACCGAAGAAGCCGTAGATCGAGGGCAGCTCGCCGACGCCGAGCGCGTCGGCGAGCATCCCGTTCGGGCCCAGGGCGGCGACGAACAGGTAGGCGCCGACGTAGGTGGGGATGACGAGCGGAAGCGTGCAAAGCGTCGCCCACAGCCGCCGCCCGGGGAGGTCGGTGCGCACGGTCAGCCAGCCGATCGGCAGCGCGATCGCGATCGAGGCGCCGGTGACCGCGGCGGCGAGCGCCAGCGTGCGGGCCATGACCCAGAAGGTGTCGGAGTCGAGCGCGGTGTCGAGGGCCGGCCCGAGGTCGCCGGCGACGACGATCAGCAGGTAGGCGGCGGGCAGGACGACCGCGGCGCCGACCAGGACGCCGCCGGCGAGCAGGATCGCCGGCGGGCGCCGGTGGCCGAAGGGCGAGGGCAGCGAAGGGGCGCGCGGGCGCTTGAGGCGCGCGGCCGCGGTCGCCTCGGAGGCCATCAGAGCGCTCCGGCCTCCTGCATCAGCTCGATCGTGGCCTGGGTTTCGTTGATGTCCTCGAGCTCACCGCCCGGCGCCGGGATCTTCGCCAGCGGCACGGTCAGGGTCGGGTCCGGCTTCGCCCCCTTGGCGATCGGGTACTCCTTCGAGGTGCTGGTGAAGAACTCCTGGCCCTCCGCGGAGAGCAGCGAGCGGACGAAGTCGAAGGCCTCGTCCTTGCGCTCGCTCGACTCGAGCACGCCGACGCTGGTCAGCAGCAGCAGCGAGCCCAGGCCCTTGGGCGGGAAGTAGACCTTGACCGGGTAGTCGGGCCCCCCCGCGGAGACCGCCTGGGCGACGTAGTAGTGGTTGAGCAGGCCGACGTCGATCTCGCCGGTGGCGATCGCGTCGCGGATCGTGACGTTGTCGGGATAGTCCTGGGCGTCGTTGGCGACCATCCCCTCGAGCCAGTCGCGCGCGGCGTCGTCCCCGTAGCGCAGCCGCAGCGCGGTCACGTACTGCTGCAGCGAGTCGGTCGTCGGGCTCCAGCCGACGCGACCCTTCCACTTCGGATCGGTCAGGTCCAGGGGCGACGGCGGCAGCTCGGAGCGCTCGACCTCGGGGCCGTAGGCGATCACCCGCGCCCGCCCGGTGACTCCGACCCAGCGACCATCGGGGTCGCGGTAGCGCGCCGGGACCAGGTCGAGGATGTCGGGCGGCAGCTTGGCCAGCAGCCCGGCGTCCTCGACCGCGCCGATCGCGCCGGGCTCCTGGGCGAAGAAGACGTCGGCCGGCGAGTTGGAGTCCTCCTCGACCAGGGTCGCGGCGAGGTCGCCGGTGGTCGCGAAGCGGACCTGGACGTCGGTGTCGCTCTCGGCCTCGTAATCGTCGACGGCGCCGCCGATCGCCGCCGCGATGCGCCCCGAGTACAGCGTGATCCCCTCCGTGGAGGGCTCGCTCGGCCCACCGTCGGAGTCGTCGGTGGAGAACCCGCACGAGCCGAGGGCCACCGCGGCCGCGGCGAGTACGATCGCTATTCCTAGTCGTGCGCTCGGCATTAGGGATGCCTAATCTTAGGGGGTGAGACGCGTCCGCCTCGCCGCGCCCGCGGCCATCCTCGTGCTCGCCGCGGTCTCGCTGCTGGCGCCGTTCGCGCTCGTCTACGACCCGTGGGCGTGGCTGGTCTGGGGTCGCGAGGTCGTCGACCTCGACCTCGACACCGGCGCCGGCCCCTCGTGGAAGCCGCTGCCGGTGCTGGTCACGACTCTGCTCTCGCCCGCCGGCGACGCCGCGCCGGCGCTCTGGATGCTGATCGCGCGCGCCGGCTGGCTCGCCGCGATCGCGCTCGCCTGGCGGTTGGCCGCGCGCCTGGCGCTGCCCGGCGGGCTGTGGATGAGCGTCGGCGCCGTG
>WHSW01000240.1 GCA_009379895.1 Solirubrobacterales bacterium | reverse complement strand
GGCTGGCAAGTCCGGTGGGCGAAGGCGATGCAGCGCATCGGCGAGCCCGCTGGACACAGCCAGGCGCGTCCAGGCGCCGTCAGAACGGAGCGTACTTGCGTGAGTCACCACTAGCCCGCGACCGCCTTGTAGTAGCGGACCGCGAGCCCGGTGAGCAGCGTCTCGAAGGTCTCCTCGAGGCCCGAGTCGCCGCCCCGCGCGTAGGCCTCGAGGCCGCGGCGCTCGATCTCGACGCTGCGCGCCACCAGCTCGTCGACGAGATCGGGGTGCTCGTCGCAGAAGAAGGCGCCGATCGAATACAGCTCGGTGTCCATCAACGAGTCGATGAACGGGCCCCGCCCGCCGGCGGGGGCCGGCGCGGCCGGGTCCTGCGAAGCCTCTTGCGCCATCGGCCCTGATGTTATGCGGGGGTCGCGCCGGGCGACCGCAGAGGCTCGCCGTCCGCGCCGGCTCGACCGGCTCGTCGCGACCGAGTTCGGGGTCGGGCGGGAGCTCCTCCACGCCCCGAAATGTGCCCCGGGAAGCCCGCATTTTGCGGCGATTTTGGTTGACACGTCCGGCGCAAGCGATAACACTCAGAGGACTGATCGAGAGCACCGAACAGGAGGAGTACGTGGCCGTTCATCTGACGCCGACAGAGCTCGCCGACGAGATGCACATGAAGCGCCGGGAAGTGATCTCCAGATGCATGGAGATGAACGTTCCGATCTTCAACGGCCGTATCGACAAGACCCTCTTCCTCTCCAACCTGCGACGGATCGGCGAGGCGCCCAAGGTGCCCCACGCGACCGCCTGACGTCCGCCTGCGCGCACCCCACCGCCGCCCACCCCCGCCTCCCCGGCGCGCGGTGGTCCGCCCTCCCGGCCTGAGGTAGCGTTCGGGCGACTGGGACGTGCGTCCCGGTTTCGCCGGCGAGCCAGAGGAGGGCACACACGATGGAGAGCGCGACGGCCGACAGGTCCGCCGCCGAGGCCGCGACCGCGTCGAAGACGCTCGCCGACCTCTTCCCCGAGGCGATCCGCAAGCACGGCCCGAAGCGCGCCGTGCTCTACAAGGACGACTCGGGCGGCGGCTGGGTCTCGGCAACCTACGCGGAGGTCGGCGAGATCGTCCGCAGGCTCTCGCTCGGCCTGATCAAGCTCGGGATCGAGAAGGGTGACAAGGTGGCGATCCTCTCCAACACCCGCCCCGAGTGGACCTACTTCGACTTCGCCGCGCTCTCGGCGGGCGCGACCGTGGTGCCGATCTACCAGACCAACTCGGCCGAGGAGTGCCAGTACGTGCTCGAGAACTCCGACGCGGTCGCGGTCGTGGTCGAGGACTCCGAGCAGCTCGAGAAGGTCCGCGAGGTCCGCGATCGCTGCCCGAAGCTCGAACACGTGATCCGGATGACCGGCCAATCCGGGGACACGATCTCGCTCGCGGAGCTCTCAGAGCGCGGCTCGGGCTCGGACGACGACTGGAGGGCGCGCTGGAGCTCGGTCACGCCCGACGACATCTGCACCTTCATCTACACCTCGGGGACCACCGGCCCGCCGAAGGGCTGCGTGATCTCACACGGCAACTACCGGTCGATGCTCGACATGGTGCATGCGGTCAGCGTCCTCGACGAGGAGGAGGTCACCTACCTCTTTCTGCCGCTCGCCCACTCGTTCGCGCTCCTGGTCCAGCTCGGCAGCTTCGACCTCGGCGCCACGCTCGCCTACTGGGAGCGCGATCCGCTCAAGATCCTCCCCAACCTGGCCGAGGTCAAGCCGACCTACTTTCCCTCCGTGCCACGGATCTTCGAGAAGATCTACACCGCGGCCACGGCGAGCGTCGCGAAGGAGGGCGGGTTGAAGAAGGCCGTCTTCGAGTGGGCGATCGGGGTCGGCAAGCGCGTCCGCCGCATGGAGCGCGAGGGCAGGCGGCCGGGGGCGCTGCTGGCGCTCCAGCACCGGGTCGCCGACAAGCAGGTCCTGGCCAAGATCCGCGGCCTGTTCGGCGGCAAGCTGAAGCTCGCGGTCACCGGCGCGGCGCCGATCAACCCCGAGATCCTCGAGTTCTTCGACGCCGCCGGGGTGCTGGTGCTCGAGGGCTGGGGCATGACCGAGACCTCGACCGCGTCGACGATCGCCACGCCCGAGGACTTCAAGTGGGGCACCGTCGGCAAGCCCTTCCCCGGCAGCGAGCTGAGCATCGCCGCCGACGGCGAGGTCCTGGTCAAGGGCCCGAACGTGTTCAAGGGCTACTACAAGAACCCCGAGGCGACCGCCGAGGCGCTGGTCGACGGCTGGCTGCACACCGGCGACATCGGCGAGATCGACCCCGACGGCTACCTGAAGATCACCGGCCGCAAGAAGGACATCATCATCACCGCGGGGGGCAAGAACATCACCCCCGCCAACCTCGAGGCCGAGATCAGGCAGCACCCGCTGGTCTCGCAGTGCGTCGTGATCGGCGATCGCCGGCCGTATCTGGTCGCCCTGGTGACCCTCGATCCCGATGAAGCGGCCAAGTACGCCGCCGAGCACGGGCTCGCCGACGATCCGGTGGTGCTCTCCGGCGACCCCGCCCTGCGCGCCTCGATCGAGGCCCACGTCGACGAGATCAACAAGAAGTTCGCCCGTGTCGAGCAGGTGAAGAAGATCGAGATCCTGCCTCGCGACCTCTCGCAGGAGGGCGGCGAGCTGACCCCGACGATGAAGGTGAAGCGCAACGTGGTGGCCGACAAGTACTCGGGCGAGATCGAGTCGCTTTACGCCTAGATCGCCAGAGCGCGCGAATGCGCCCCCCATGGGCAAGGACGCAGACCGGGCCGAATTCCACTGCTGGGCGGTGGAATTCGGCCCGGTGTGGGCCGAATCGATCGATCAGCTCGCCGGCGAGCGCAGCAGGGCCGCGTTGGTCAGCTCGAGGACGCGGCGCCAGGCCGAGAGGCTCTCGGGCTCGCGCTCGACCTGGTCGAGGACTCGGCGCACGCGGCGCGCCGAGATCTCGATCCCGTGGCGTTCGGCGACCGTCTTGTAGCGATCGTAGTCGCGGGCGAGCTTCAGGGTCACCGACTCGAACCCGTGCTTGGCGATCTCGAGCCGCGAGCGGTAGTCGAGGATCGATGTCCCGAACATCAGCTCGTCGTCGAGCTCGGGCTCGATCAGGATGATGTCGACGCCCGGGTACCGTTCCTCCCAGATCTCGACCGAGCGATGCAGCCGATCGTGGGAGAGCAGGCGGAAGGTCTGGTTGAAGATCGCGGCGATGCCCATGTCGGAGACCCGCCGCGCGCGCGAGCCGGCCACCGTCGGGATGCTCTTGTCGAAGTCGTTGACGTAGGGGACGAGCGGGTTGATGACGACCACGAACCTGGCCCCGCGCTCGATCGCGACGTCGACGTTGGTCGTCGACAGGATGCCGCCGTCGAGGAACTCCCGCCCGGCGATCTCGACCGGCTCGTAGATGCCCGGCAGGGCCCCCGACGCCGCCACCGCGGTGGAGATCGGCAGCTCCGCCCACTCCCCCTCGCCGAAGACGACGCGCTCGGTCGTGTCGAGGTCGGTGGCGACCAGGTAGAGCTCGCGCTCGAGCAGGCGGAAGTCATCGGTGCGATCGGGGTCGGCGAGCGCCTCGGCGATGTAGTCCTCGATCCCGCCCGGTGAGTAGAGACCGGAGGGCAACGCGGTCGCCAGCGTGGTCGCGACGTCGACCGCCGACAGCTCGCCGACGTTCCGCGCCAGGTCGCTGAGCGCGCCGACCAGCCGGAACGGGAGCGTGATCCCGCGCTTTAGGAAGCCGAGGTAGTTTGGCCGCAGCAGTGTGCGCAGGTCGATGTCGCGAAGCGGCGACGCCAGCTCGCGGTTGAGCACCCGCATCATCTCCTCGGGCGTGACCCCGTTCGCGACCAGGGACGAGACGAAGGCGCCGGCGCTGGTGCCGACGTAGATGTCGAACTCGTTCACGGTCCGGTTCGTGCTCAGCAGGTCGAGCGCCCGCAGGGCGCCGATCTCATAGACCCCGCCCGTGAAGCCGCCGCCGCCGAGCACGAGGGCGGTCTTGGAGGGTTTGCGGCGCGTGCGGCGGCGTCGGGTCGTCCCCGCCTCGCTCTGCGCCTCGAAGTCGACGACCTTGCCCATCGGCGTGCGGATTATTCCAAGCGGTACACCCGTACCGCGGCTCGTGGGCGTCCGACCGGGGGATAACGCCGCTAGATTGCCCCGCGATGGCCAACCTCCGCCCGCTGATCGCGCTCGCTGTGATCGCCCTGATCGCCGCGGCGCCGGCGCTCGCGCAGCGCGCCGGC
>WHSW01000023.1:8997-29829 GCA_009379895.1 Solirubrobacterales bacterium | reverse complement strand
AGGCGTTTCGCGACGGCGCGGTGATACGCGAGGGCACGCCGGTCAGCCCGGCCGTGGCCGCCCTCGCCCACGTCATCCCCGGCCCTGAGCTCCGCCGCCGTCAGCCGTCCGGCCCGATCGCGCCCCTCCACCAACGCAGGCTCCAGGTGTCGCCTCCGCCGATGCCCACGCGAGCGCTCACGCTCGACTCTCTCGTTGAGATCGAGCACTGCAGCGACCGGGACCTCCTGACGCCCGCTCGAGCTGTAGACGCGCGGCAGATCTCCCGCCTTGATCCAACGCTGCAGGGCTGTGTGACTCACGCCAAGGAATCGAGCCGCGAGCCGTTGCGAAACGGTTTCGCCAAGCTCAGCCTCGAGCTCCGCCCGGACGCTGGCGATATCAGGATCCCGTGGCGCCCGGCGCAGCCGGGCGACTTGGCCAAGGCGTCGCAGCTTGCGGTCGGTGCTGTTCATGCCCCGGAGCGTACCCAAAGATAGTTGCCAGAGATAGCAATTATTGGCAACTTTGTTTCGAGCTATCTCGATTTCGAGCACCCGATCTGCCAAGCACCGCTTGGCAACCTGGACGCAACTGCCTGCCGTGCGGCTCGGTTGCTCGGGAACCGGGCGCGGCTCAGGGCCCCTCCGGAGCACCTGCCGGGTACGCACCGGGCACGGGAACCTCGAGTGTCCGGTCAGCGACATAGTCAGTTAGAAGGTGTCTCAATACCTCTGCAGGGAGGGCTTGGGCCTGCAGCGTCGAATCTCGGGCCGGGATCGCCTGGAGACACCTGCCGCGCGAGCTCGGCTGCTCGCCGGCCACCGCCCACCGACGCCTCAGCGAGTGGCAGCAAGCGGGTGTCTGGAGTCGGCTTCACCGCGAGCTCCTACGCAGGCTGAACGCGGCCGGGCAGATCGATTGGTCGGCCGCAGTGATCGACGGCAGCCACGTCCGCGCCCTCGAAGGGGGGGCTCGAGCGGCCCCTCGCCGGTCGACCGTTCCCGCGCAGGCTCAAAGCACCACCTGCTGACCGACGCCACCGGCGTCCCGCTGGCTGTCTCTGTGACCGGCGGCAACCGCAACGACGTCACCCAGCTTCTGCCACTCATCGACGGCCTCGAGCCGGTCCGGGGCAAGGTCGGCAGGCCGCGCAAGCGCGCCGAGCGATTGCTCGCTGACCGCGGCTATGACTTCGATAAGTACGGCCGCGAGCTGCGGGCGCGCGGGGTCAAACCCCAGATCGCACGTCGCGAGACCGAGCACGGCTCCGGGCTGGGTAAGCAACGCTGGGTAGTCGAGCGCAGCTTTGCCTGGCTTCACAACTTCCGGCGCCTTCGCACCCGTTATGAGCGCCTGGCCGAGCTTCACCTGGCCTTCCTGGAACTCGGCTGCGCGGTCGTCTGCCTGCGGATGCTCGCCTCGCCGTAATCACTACGGCTCGAGGTCGAGCTCTGAGGCCGACTCGCGCCCGTACTGATCTGGGATCCAACCCCAGCCCCAGACCGCGACCGGACGCTTGGGCAGGGGGCCCGGTCCCCACTCCTCGCGCGGATCGACCTTGCCTTCGAGCACCCGGCAGCGATGGCGCCAGCCGTCGCCGAAGTCGAAGGTGAAGGCGAACTCCTCGCCGGGTGAGACCTCGCTTGCGACCTTGAGCTTCGCGTGGTCCTCCCAGGCGAGGTCGGGGACGAAGTCGTCGCTGGGATAGCCGATCCGCCGCCCGCCGACGAGCTCGAACTCGTGCAGATGGGAGAGGTCCCAGCGCGCGAAGGCCGCGTTGATCGCCTCGGCGAGCTGCTCGAAGCTATGCGAGGGACCGACGATGAAGATCCGCCCGGGAGGGTCCCTCAGATCCGTCCCACCGCCACCGAGAAGGTCGACCCTGATCTGAAGCCACGTCCTCGCCACCCAGCGCGCAGGCTAGCTGCGCGGAGACGGGTATTGAGACACGTTCTAAGAAGAATCTTTGAAATCCGGGCCTGGCGACTTCCGTCGGGGCGCGAACTACCGCATGGATATGCGGTTTAAAACCCGAGCGCGAACTTCGCGTCCTCGGTCATCATCTCCGGCGACCAGGGCGGGTCGAAGACCATCTTCGGGTGGACCTTCTCAACCGTGTCGAGATCGCCGACGAACTCGCGCATCTGCTCGGTCACCTGGGGCCCGATCGGGCAGGCCGGCGTGGTCAGCGTGAAGGTGACGAACACCTCGGGGCCCTCGACCTCGACGTCGTAGACCAGGCCGAGGGAGACGAAGTCGAGCCCGAGCTCGGGATCGATGACTTCCTCAAGCGCCTCGTAGACGTCCTCTTCGGTGGCCACGCACTCAATCGTAGAGAACCGGCGACCGGAAGCTCGGCACGAGCCTCACTACGCTGTCGGCGATGCCGCTCGTGCTGCTCATCCTGTTCATCGCGATGCCGATCGCGGAGATCTACGTGATCATCAGGGTCGGGGATTGGATCGGCTGGTTGCCGACCATCGCGCTGCTGATCCTCGACGGCTTCGTCGGCGCGGCGCTGGCGCGCTCGCAGGGGCGCGCGGCCTGGGCGCGCTTCAATCGTGCGCTCACCGAGGGCCGCGTGCCGGCGAGCGAGACGTTCGACGGGGCGATGATCGTCCTCGGCGGGGCGCTGCTGCTCGCCCCGGGGTTCATCACCGACGTGTTCGGGTTCGCGCTGCTCTTCCCCCCCACGCGGGCGCTGATGCGAGCCGTGATCGCGCGCCTTGCGCGCCGGCGGATGACGTTGAGCTGGACCGTTGTCGGCGGCCCGGCCGGGGCCGGCGGAGGGGCAGGCCGCCGGCCGGGCCCGCCGCCCGGCTACGGGCCGCGTGCGCGACGGCGAGCGCCGGGACGGGGATACGACTACGAGGGCACCGCCCGCGAGGTCGCCGACGACCCGGGCGCGCTGCCGGCGGGTGAACGCGAGCCGGGCGGACGCGAAGCCGGCGGACCCGATACTGGCGGACCCGAGCGGGGCGGTCGCGAAGCGGGCGAACCAGAAGCCGGCGGGCGCGACCCGGCCGATCGCGATGGGCGATCGCGATGAGTGAGGCGGTGGCGCTCGAGTTCCAGGCGCCGAGCGGTGAGACGGTCGAGGTCGAGTGGCGCTCGGACCGGCTCGCCGAGCTCGAGCCGACCGTCGGGCCGGGTGAGCCCGCCTGGCGACTCGGCGGCGAGCTGGACTGGGACGAGGTCGAGGCCCTGCGAGCCGTCTCCGCGCGCCTCGACGACGGCCGCCTGCTCGTGCTCGCCTCGCTGCGGCCCCGAGGCGCCGCCGGCAACGGCGAGGAACTGACCAGCGGCGCGCTCGGCGACGACGGTGGCTTCCAGCAGCTCGCCGAGACGCTGCTCTCGGTCGAGTACGGCGCCGACGGCGAGGCACGGCGGATCGGGCTCGAGCTCTATCCGTCCGCCGACTCGATCCCGGTGCGGATCGCGGGCGACGCGACCGCGGCCGCGAGCTCGCACGAGGGGGGCGTCGAGCGCCGCTCGACGGCGTTCGCGCTGCGCAGCGCCGGCGCCGGCGGGGCCGCGATCCTCGACCGGTTGAGCCGCGGTTGATCCGCGCCGTCGTCTCCGACTTCGGCGGTGTGCTGACCACGCCCCTGATCGGCTCGTTCGCCGCCTTTCAGGACCGGACCGGGGTCAGCGGCGAGTCGCTCGGCCGGGCGCTGCAGACGATCGCCGAGCGCGACGGCGCCCACCCGCTGTTCGAGCTCGAGACCGGCCGGCTGACCGAGGCCGAGTTCCTCGAGCGCGTCGCCGCGGCGCTCGAGCCCGAGCTCGGCCACCCGCCCGAGATGCACCGCTTCCGCGAGATCTACTTCGACGCGCTCGACCCGAACGAGCCGATGGTCGAGCTGATGCGCGAGCTGCGCGACCGCGGCTTGCGGATGGCCCTGCTGACCAACAACGTGCGCGAGTGGGAGCCGTTGTGGCGCTCGATGCTGCCGATCGACGAGATCTTCGAGCTCGTCGTCGACTCGGGCTTCGTCGGCATGCGCAAGCCCGAGCCCGGGATCTACGAGCTGACGCTCGAGCGCCTCGGCGACGGGATCGCCGCCCCGGACTGCCTGTTCGTCGACGACGTCGAGGTCAACGTCGAGGCGGCGCGCGAGCTCGGCATGGCGGCGGTGCACTTCCGCGACAACGAGCAGGCGATCGCCGAGATCCACGAGCTGCTGAGCGGCTGAGGCCCCGGCGAGCGCCCCCTGGCCGCCGGTGGCGGGCGGCGCGATCGCCCAGGCCGCGGTCTTCCTCGCCTCCGACGAATCCTCCTACATCACCGCCTCGACCTTCCTCGTCGACGGCGGGCTGTCGAGCGCTACCTCACCCCCGAGACCGAAACCGGCGAGTAGTCGCGCGGGCCGGCGTGCCGCGCCGCTCGCGCGCCCCGGCGATGAAGCGCGCGCAGAGCTCGCGCCCGAGCTCGTTGTGAGCGTCGATCCGCTCCTCGGTCAATCGCCGCAGCGCCACCGGGTCGACGCCGATCCGCACCGCGTCGGGATCCGAGCCGTAGTCGTCGATCCAGTGCCCGGCGTCCGCCCGGGAGACTTCGGCGTGAAACTGGATTCCCCAGGCCCGCGCCCCGACCCGGAACGCCTGCGCGCAGATCGGCGTCGTCGCCAGCACCTCGGCGTCCTCGGGCACGCCGCACTCGTAGCTGTGCCACTCGAACGCCTCGAAGCGCGGCGCGAGCGGGCCGACGACCGGATCGCCGGCTCGGGCGCCGGTGACCTCGACCTCGAACCAGCCAATCTCCGGCTCGCGCGCGCGCCGCGCGTCGCCGCCGGCGGCCTCGGAGAGCAGCTGCGCGCCGAGGCACACCCCTAGCAGCGGCACGTCGCGGGCGAGCAGCTCGGCGAGCAGCTCCCGCTCCGCGCGCAGCCACGGGTGGCGATCGACCTGGTCGACGTTCATCGCGCCGCCGAGGACCAGCACCGCGTCATAGCTCGCCGCCTCGGCTGGCGGGTGCGGCGTCTCGGCGACGTGCCAGCGGTCGAGCTCGGCGCCGGCGGCGCCGGCGGCCTCGGCGAACACCCCGGGGCCGGCGTCGCGCTGGTGGACGATCGCCAGCAAGCGCATGATCCGCAGTCTCGCAGCCGCGCTCGGAGGACCCTCAGCCGCAGTCGATCGTCACGTCGACGGTCGGCCGCCCGCGCCGCTCGGCGAGGCACCAGTAGGCGGGCTTGGGCTCGAGGAAGGCCGGGGCGTCGCGCATGACGCCGAAGTGATTGGGCAGCTGCTCGGGATAGGAGAGATGCTCGTCGACGAGCTGGTGGACGATCGCGACCTCGACCCGGTCGTCGGCCGCGAGCGAGTCGTACATGGCGCTCAGGGCGCGCGCCTGGTCGGCCTCGGTCAGGGCGCGGCAGTCGGTGGTCAGCCCCGCCGCCGAGGAGGCGCCGAACTCGGTCACCCAGATCGGGGTCGGCTCGGGAACGATCGCCGCCGCCTGCGCGAGCTGGGCGTCCATGCCCCTGCTCAGCGCCAGCGCTGGGTCGGGCGCGCGGTCGCAGTCGCCGCGCAGCGGATACGGGTGCAGGCCGACCGCCTGCACGTAGTCGAGCAGGCCGGCGGAGATGGTCGCCTCGAGGTAGTCGCGCCATTCGATCGTCCCCGGGACGGTTGCCGGGTTCAGGCCGGCGGAGACGAGGGCGCGGTCGGGGTGCTCGGAGCCCGAGCCGGAGAGCGCCTGGCGGGCGAGCGCGACCAGCTGGACGTAGCGCGCCGGGTCGGGAGCGCACGTCTCGCCGCCCCAGTAGTCGCGGGAGTTGGGCTCGTTCCAGATCTGCAGCGCGAGCGCCTGGTCGAACTCGTTCGAGGCCCGGACCACCAGGGCCTGCCAATCGGCGTCGTGGACCGGGTCGGGCGGCGAGGCGAAGCCGCCGGTGCACCCCGGCGGCGCCCAGTTGGGATCCGCCTGCTCGACCCCGCCCCGCGGAGCCGCGTAGAGCAGCACGATCGGGGCGACGCCGCGGGCGACCATCTCCTCGTAGGCGTCGCGGTAGCGCGCCCAGGCGCCCTCGTCCCAGCCGCCCGCGGGATCGATGATGTCGTTCCAGGGGATCGGCAACCGGTTCGTGTTGACGCCTGCGCCCGCCGACGCATCGACCGCGAGGCGCAGCGAGCGGTCTGGATCCGCCGGGTCCCCCATCTGCCACGAGATCGACCAACGCAGCTCGTTGAAGCCGAAGTAGGGCAGGTCCGCGGCGACCTCGGGCTCGGGCGCCTGCGCCGCTGGGGCCTCGCCTGGCTCGCCGGACGGCGACTCGCCGTGCTCGGTCAGTCTCCAGACGAGCAGCAGCACGGCGAGCGCGGCGAGCGCGACCGCCAGCCAGCGCCAGCGGCGCCGTCGCCTCGCGGCGAGCCCGCGGACTCGCTTCGCACCGTTGGGCAACTGCGACTTACCTCCGGACCTTCTCCCGCCGGTCCGACCGCGGCCGGATCATGAGCGGCGGAAGTCTAGACGGCCCATCGTGGCGGTCGGCCGCGTGTATATCGTCCCTGCCGCCCGACCGACGGGAGGACCATGAGACCAACCTCGATCGATCCCGACTGCGCCCTGCGGATCGAGGCGATCTGCGGCGAGTCGCCGATGTGGTCCGCGCGCGAACGGGCGCTCTACTGGACCGACAACCTCGCCAAGCGCATACACCGCTTCGACCCCGAGACGGCGCGTGACGAGAGCTTCGCCCTCGAGGACAACGTGATGGACATCGGGCTGCGCGCGGGCGGCGGGCTGGTGCTGGCGCTCACCAAGCGGCTCGCCCTCTACGACCCCGACGCCGGCCGGCTCGAGCCGCTCATGGACGTCGAGGGCGACAAGCCGCGCAATCGCTTCAACGACGGCAAGGTGGACCGCCAGGGCCGCTACTGGGCCGGGACGATGAACGACGTCGACTGGGACCAGCCCTCCGGCGCGCTCTACCGGCTCGATCCGGGCCCGGCGCTCGAGTCCGTCCAGGGCGACGTGGTCTGCGCCAACGGGCTCGGCTGGAGCCCCGACGACCGCACCTTCTACTTCGGCGAGAGCTTTCGCTACTCGATCTTCGCCTATGACTTCGATGCCGACTCGGGCGCGCTGTCGGGCCGCCGGGCGTTCGCGACCGTCGACCGGAGCACCGGCGCGTTCCCGGACGGGCTCACGGTCGATGCCGAGGGCGGCGTGTGGAGCGTGCACAACGGCGCCAGCCGGGTGGTGCGCTACGCACCCGACGGCGAGGTCACGCACGAGATCGAGCTGCCGCTTCCGCAGCCGACGAGCTGCATCTTCGGCGGCGATGACCTCGACGTGCTCTACATCACGACCTCGCGCCAGAACATGACCGAGGAGCAGCTCGATCGCCACCCGCTGTCGGGCAGCCTGTTCGCCGCCCGGCCCGGGATGACGGGGCTTGCGGAGCCGCTGTTCGGAGGGTAGGCAAGGGGCCGAGAGAAAGGGCGCGCATGGCGGACGACACCCATTACGACGTGATCATCATCGGCAGTGGGGCGGGCGGGGGCACCCTGGCGCACCGGCTGGCGCCCTCGGGCAAGCGCATCCTGCTGCTCGAGCGCGGCCCCTACCTGCGGCGCGAGCGCGACAACTGGGACTCGACCGCGGTCTTCGTGCAGGGCAAGTACCGGGCCAAGGAGACCTGGCACGAGCCCGACGGGAGCGAGTTTCACCCCGGCATCCAGTACTTCGTCGGCGGCAACACCAAGGTCTACGGCGCCGCGCTGTATCGGCTGCGCCCGCAGGACTTCGGCGAGCTGCAGCACCGCGGCGGCGTCTCGCCCGCCTGGCCGTTCGGCTACGACGAGCTCGAGCCCTACTACTCGCAGGCCGAGCAGCTCTACCAGGTCCACGGGCGCCACGGCGACGATCCGACCGAGGGGGACTGGAGCGAGCAGTACCCCAAGCCCCCGGTCAGCCACGAGCCACGGATCCAGCAGCTCAGCGACGACCTCGAGCGCGCCGGGCTGACGCCATTCCACGCCCCGTCGGCCCTGCTCCTCGACGAGGACGAGTCGGGGGAGGCGACGCAGGCGAGCCCGTGCATCCGGTGCAACCGCTTCGACGGCTTTCCCTGCCTCGTGCACGCCAAGGCCGACGCCGAGGTGATCTGCGTCTCCCCCGCCCTGCGCCACGAGAACCTGCGGCTGCTCACCGACGCCTACGTCTCGAAGCTCGAGACCGGCTCGGCGGGGCGCGAGGTCGCCGGCGTGCTGGTCGAGCGCGAGGGCGAGTCGGAGCGCTACTCGGCGGACGTCGTGGTCGTCGCCTGCGGCGCGATCAACTCGGCGCTGCTGTTGCTGCGCTCCGCCGGCGAGGGCCATCCCAACGGGCTGGCCAACGGCTCCGACGTGGTCGGGCGCAACTACATGCGCCACCTGAGCTCGGTGGTGATGGCGCTCAGCAAGGAGCCCAACCCGACGCGCTTTCAGAAGACGCTGGCGCTCAACGACTTCTACTTCGGCGCGGACGACTCCGAGTACCCACTCGGCAACATCCAGATGGTCGGCAAGTCCGACGGCGAGCAGATCAAGGGCGAGGCGCCCGCGTGGGCCGGGATCGCGCCGGTGATGGCCTTCGAGGACATGGCTCGCCACTCGGTCGACTTCTGGCTCATGTCCGAGGACCTCCCGCTGCCCGACAACCGCGTCACCCTGGACGGCGACGGCAACGCGGTGATCGCCCTGCGCGACACCAACCTCGAGTCGCACAAGCGCCTGCGGTCAAAGCTCGAGCACCGGCTCAGCGACCTCGGCATGCATCGCCACCTGCTGCCGCGCAACCTCTACCTCGGCAAGCAGATGGACATCACGGCCACCGCGCACCAGGCCGGCACCGTGCGCTTCGGCTCCGACCCGGCGGCCTCGGCGCTCGACCTCGACTGCAAGGCGCACGACCTCGACAACCTCTACGTCGTCGACGGCAGCTTCCTGCCCTCGATCGGCGCCGTCAACCCGGCGCTGACGATCATCGCCAACGCGATGCGGGTCGGGGATCGGCTGCTCGAGCGGCTGGGTTAGTTTCCTGCCCGTGCCGAGGGCTCACGCGGGCTGATGAAAATGCGCAGTTTGCGGGAATCCGGCGCTATTTTCCTGTCAGGTTAGGGCCGGATCTTGACCTCTAGCCGCGCCCGGTCCACCTGACCGAAGTCATCGGTTGCCTTGGCCCTGATCGTGACCGCGCCGCGCTCTCCCTTGATTCGCCGATGGAGCGGACGCTTGACCCCGGTCCTCACCTGGATCGAGTAGCTGCCGATCGCGGTGACCCGCTTGCGGATCCTGATCCGCGCGGCCCCTACTCGCCCGCGGATGCGAACCGCCAGCCGGCATTCGTTCGAGCACCGAAACGAGGGCCGATAGTGCCTGAGGCTCGGGACGCGCGGCTTCCGCCGCCCCACCACCTTCACCTTCATCGACGGCGGCGGGCCCTGCTCGAGCCGGGCGACCGGCACGAACGCCGGCTGCCCCGCGTTGCCGTCTCTGGTCAGGCGCTCGGCCTGTGCGGCGCCGGTCGCCGAGAGAAGGACCACGTCCTCCCCGCAGCTCCCGCGCCTGCAGTGGCTCGGCCGGACGGCGGCGAGCTTGCGGCCGTCGGGCGACCAGTCGCTGAAGTAGAGCCCGAACCCGGCGCGCGGGGCCGCGGCGCTCCCGTTGGCGTTCATCGTCCAAACGCCGCCTTCGGGGCGCTCGCTGGCGAAGCCGATCCGAGTGCCGTCGGGGGAGAAGACGGGCCGGTAGTCGTCATGGCCGTCCTGTGTGAGCCTGGTCTGGTTGGCCCCGTCGGCGTCCGTCACGTAGATCTCGTGGCTGCCGTCGTAGCTGCCGCTGTCGCGGCCGCTGGCGAAGACGATCCTGGTGCCGTCCGGTGAGAAGGCGGGGTCGATGTCGCTGTAAGGCCCGTCGGTGAGCCGCGCCGGGTTGGCGCCGTTGGCGTCCATGACGTAGATGTGGCTCACGGTGCCCGAGAGCTCGCTCTCGCGTTCGCTGGCGAAGACGATCCTGGTGCCGTCGGGCGAGAACGCCGGGGCGAAGTCGTCGCCGGGGACGTTGGTGAGCCGGGTCCGGTGGCTGCCGTCGGCGTTCGCGACGTAGATCTCCTCGCCGCCGCGGCGATCGCCGACGAAGGCGATCCTCCGCCCGTCGGCCGAGGCGGCGGGAGAATCGACGCTGCCGCGGATCAGCACCCGCCGGTTCTTGCCCTCGGGGCCCATCACCTCGATGCCCCCCACGCCGCGGTAGAGGATCGCCCGGGCGAAACCGGGAAACGCGGCCTCGGCCGGGGCGGCGGACACCGCAAGCAGGGAGGCGATTGCGGCGAGCGCGACCCCGCTCCCGATCGAGGCCGCCCGCCTCACCGCCGGACGCGCTCGCAGCTGCGCTTCACCCGGTCGCCGCGGGCGCCCTGGACCTTGTCGCGCTTGCCGGCGCCGCAGCTGACCTTCTCGCGGCGCTGGCCCTTGGCGTTGATGCGATCGTTGCCGCCGCCGCCCGAGAAGGAGTCCTTGGCGCCCTGGCCCTTGAGCTTGTCCTTGCCGCCTTGGCCCTTGAGCTTGTCGCGGCCGGCGCCCCCCTGCAGCTTGTCATCCCCCTTGCCCGCCTTCATCCGATCGCGGCCGCCCTCGCCGTTGATCACGTCGTCCTCGTCCGAGCCGACGAAGTCCTCGTCCGCGTCGGTGCCCTGAAAGCGCAGGCGCCCCCGGCCGTCGCGCGTGCAGGTGACGGTCTTCGAGGTGCCCTCCGGGCAGGGATCGCGTCGTCGGCCTCGCCGCCGCCCGAACCGCCGCCGCCGCCCGAGCCACCGCCGGCGTCGCCTCCGCCGCCTCCGCCTCCGCCGCCGTCGCCGGGGGGCGTGGTGTCGACCACGAAGTCGCGCGTCGCCGGGGTCGGGTCCGGGTTTCCGACCGGGTCGGTCGCCCGGACCCGGAAGCTGTAGCTGCCGTCGGCGAGCGCGGCGGCGACGGCTACCGTGTAAGGAGAGGTGCAGTCCGTCGTGTTCCAGACGCCCTCGATGAGCAGCGAGCAGCCGAACGTCGAGCCAGGCTCGGTGGAGCGGAAGGTAAAGGTGGGCGTCGGGTCGGCGCTTGCGCCCTGCGGTCCGGAGTCGATGATCGTGTCGGGGGCCACGGTGTCGACGGTGAACGTGCGCACGGCAGGAGTCGGATCGGTGTTCTCGTGCGGATCGGTGGCGCGCACGCGGAACGTGTGGGCTCCCTCGGAGAGGCCGACGTAGGTCTGCGGCGAGCGGCAACTCCCGAAGCTCTGCGAGTCGAGCAGGCACTCGAAGCTCGAGCCGGCCGCCGAGGAGGCGAAGGTGAAGGTGGCGCCACTCGCGGAGACCGTCCCCGAGGGCCCGGAGATGATCGTGGTCTCGGGCGGCGTGTCGTCGGTGACCGCGTAGTAGCGGGCGAGGGCGAAGTCGACGCCCCCTCCAGTTGAGGACCCGGCGGCGACGATCCGGCCGTCAGGCTGAATCCCGACCGCGTTGGCTTCCGCGTCGCCGGCGAAGTCCGTGGTCTGTCTCCCGTCTCCCGAGAAGGACGCATCAGCCGAGCCGTCCGGCCCGTAGCGGGCGAGTGCGAAGTCGAGATCGCGGGCGGCTCCCCTCCAGCCCGCGGCGACCACCTTGCCGTCGGGCTGGAGCGCGACCGAATCAGCGGCGGCATTGCCGGCGAAGTCCGTTACCTGCATGCCGTCGTCCGAGAACGAGGCGTCGAGCGAGCCGTCCGCGTTGTAGCGGGCGAGGGCGAAGTCGTAGCCGCGGCTGGCTGCAAATCCAGCCGCGACGATCCGGCCGTCGGCCTGCACCGCGACCCCATTGGCGCCGTCGTAGCCGCCGAAGCCGGTCGTCTGCCTGCCGTCGCCAGAGAACGTGTTGTCCAAGGAGCCGTCCGCGTTGAAGCGGGCGAGGGCGAAGTCGTAGTCTCCGCCGTCGGCGTTGGAAGCCCCCGCGGCGACGATCCTGCCGTTCGCCTGGATCGCGACCCCGGTGGCGGCGTCGTAGTCTCCGAAGCCCGTCACCTGCCTGCCGTCGCCCGAGAACGAGCTGTCGAGTGAGCCGTTCGCGTTGAAGCGCGCGAGCGCGAAGTCCGCGTCCTCTCCAGATGCGGCGCGGGCGGTCCCCGCGACGACGATCCCGCCATCGGCCTGGATCGCGACCGCGCTGCCGAAATCATTGTCGCTGTCGAAGCCCGTCGTCTGCCTGCCGTCGCCGGAGAACGAGGTGTCGAGGGAGCCGTCGGCGTTGTAGCGGGCGACCGCGAAGTCCTCGTCGTCGCCGCCCTCCCTACGCCAGCCTGCGACGACGATCTTTCCGTTCGATTGGATCGCGACGGCCTGAGCCTGAGACGGGCCGCCCGCAAAGCTCGTCAGCACCCTTCCTCCCGCTCCGAACGGGGTGTCGATCGAGCCGTCGGGGTTGAGGCGGGTGAGGGCGAACGCGTCGGTCGTCCCCCCCGACCCGAATCCCTCCCAGTAACCGGCGACGAGGATCTTCCCGTCCGGCTGGATCGCGACCGCGCTGGCAATCTCGGTGCGGTCGCCGAAGAGTTCGAGGGTCACCTTGCCGTCGCCGTCGAAGCTCTCGTCGAGGTCGCCGGCGCTGGCGGCCGACGCGGGGGCGGCGAGGGTGGCAAGCGCGACGGCGCTCGCGAGCAGCGCCACCGCCAGCGGGCGGATCAAGGCGCGCCGTTTCGCAACCATTCGTGACCGCCCGTCGTTCGTCCCGATCGCGCCGGCGTGGTGCGCGCCCTGGATCGCGCCCGTCGTCCTCGTGCTCATCTCCGCTCCCTTTCACCCCCTCCCCGCCGGTCGTCGACGGCGCTCGAGCTCGACCCGGCGCATCGACCTTCCGGTCCGCTCTATACCTCCAGAGTGAAGCTATACACTCTAAACTGGAGGTTTGTCAAGCCCGTTCGTGAACGGGGATACAAGCTCTAGGATGTAGCCTTGACGAGCGGCGCCCACGAACTGACCACGTTCTCCTATGTGATCCTCATCCTCGTCGGCGAGGGCGGGGCCGCTCCTCACGACCTGCGCCGGATGAGCCAGCAGGGCGGGCGGATCTACTGGACGGCGGCCGACAGCCGCTGGTACTCCGAGCCCAAGCGCCTCGCCGAGCTCGGCCACCTACGGGCGCGAAAGGAGCCGGGCAGGACGCACGAGCGCACCGTGTACGCGCTCACGTCGCGCGGCCGCCGCGCGGTGGCCGAATGGCTCGCCCGGCCCTCGGACTTCATCCGGATCCAAAACGAGCCCGCGGCGCGCCTCAACGGCGCCGACCTGGCCGAGAGCGACGCGGCCGTGGCCGCCAGCCTGGGCGCGATCCGCCCGCTGATCGAAGAGCAACTGCGCTGGCTCGAGCGCGCCGAGGGGATCGCCGGCGAGCTGCCGCACCGAGAGCGCTACCTGCGGCTCAACCACCGGCTCAGCCGCAAGCTCCTCGACGCCTTCCTCGAGTGGCTCGACGAGGTCGAGCGCGAGCTGGCGTAAACGCGGCCGCGGACCGCCACTGGCGCTCGACGTCCCCGCCCGGACCGCCCTTCAGCCGGTCACGGCCACCGCCTCCCTCGAGCCTGTCGCGCCCGCCGGATCCCGCCCCCGGCGCCCCCGTCCCGGGGCACAGCACATGCCACGACCATCGCCGGCTTGCAGCCGTCGGGCGAGCCTGAAAGACTCGCGCGCCAGCATGTCCGGGGAGGGAGAGGGCGATCCGCGCAACGACGCGGCCGGCGAGGACGAGCTTCAGGACGAGTTCGCCCGCGCGGCCCTGACCTCCGAGGAGGGCGTCCACCCCCGGCTCAGCCTGACGCGGGTGCACGTGCGGATCGGCAAGCGCTTCATCTCGGTCTGGTGGCTGCTTCCGCTGCTCGTCGTCGGGGCGGGGCTGGTGATCGCGGCCGCCAAGATCTTCGCCTCGACGGGGGCCGGCAAGGACTTCATCGCTGCCAACCCGTGCGTGCCCACGTCACCCGCGATCACCCCCGGTGTCCCCGCGTTCGTGATCGTCACCCACCTCCTCAACTTCTTCTTCATGGTGATGATCGTCCGCGCGGGATGGCAGATCCTCGCCGATCATCCGCGGCTCTACACGAAGCTGCACTGCACGCCCGACTCCGAGTGGATGCGCTTCCGCGGCCCGATCCCCAAGGACCGGGTGTGGACCGCCAAGGACGATGCGATCACCCTCACCCCGCTGGTCGGCATGCCCGGCGGGCGCCACACGATCGGGGTGGCGCGCCACTGGCACTTCCTCTTCGACATCGCCTTCGTGATCAACGGGATCGCCTACATCGTGCTGCTCTTCGCGACCGGCGGCTACGAGCGGCTGATCCCGGTCGAGTCCTCGATCGTCGGCGACGCCGCCTCCTGCCTGGTCCAGTACGCGGCCCTCGACCTCCCCAACGAGCCCGGCGGCTACGTGCGCTTCGACGCGCTCCAGCAGATCACCTACTTCGCGGTGATCTTCATCCTCGCGCCGCTGGCGATCCTGACCGGGATCGCGATGTCCCCCGCCTTCGACAACCGTTTCAAGTGGTACCAGCGCCTGTTCGGCAACCGCCAGATCGCCCGCTCGATCCACTTCGGCGCGATGCTCGCCTTCGTCGGCTTCTTCGCCATGCACATGCTGATGGTCGCGTCGACCGGCTTCGCGAAGAACCTGAACGGGATCACGCTCGGCGTCAACGAGGTGGACCTGGACGGGGTGGCGCTCTGGGTCCTGGCGATCGCGATCACGATCGGCTTCAACGTCTGGGCCGTGCACTTCTCCTGGACCCACACCCGGATCCTGCAGCGCATCTCCAACGCCACGGTCGGGCGGGTGATGGACCTGCTCTTCGACCACTACGCGCCCCGGGCGGAGTACGAGAAGAAGGACATCAGCCCCTACTTCTGGCCCAACGGGCTGGTGCCGACGAGCGAGGAGTGGCGGGGCCTGCACGAGGGCGACTTCCGCGAATACCGCCTCAAGGTGGGCGGGCTGGTCGAGAACCCGGTCGAGCTCTCGATGGAGGACCTGCGGGCGATGGCCAAGCAGGACCAGATCACGATGCACAACTGCATCCAGGGCTGGTCGGCGATCGGCGAGTGGGGCGGCCTGCCGTTCGCGAAGCTGATCGAGATCGTCCGGCCCGAGCCCGATGCCGAGTGGGTGATGTTCTACTCGTTCGGAGAGGGGGGCGAGGGCGGCCAGTACTACGACTCACACAGCATGCACGACCTGCGCCATCCCCAGAGCCTGCTCGCCTACGAGATGAACGGCGAGCCGCTGCCGGTGGTCCACGGCAGCCCCTTGCGGCTGCGGGTCGAGAACCAGCTCGGGTTCAAGCAGGTCAAGTGGATCTCAGAGATCGAGTTCGTCCGCCACTTCTCAGAGCGCGGCTCCGGGCAGGGCGGCTACAACGAGGACCATGAGTTCTACGGCTACCGCGATGAGATCTGAGCGTCCGTCTCATGGCCGGCGCCGGCGCGCGGCCGAGGGTGGGACGAGTTTCGTCGGCTCGGCTGACGTTTCCCGCCCCTCCGGCCACCCGGCCACCTCAGCTCGTCGGCGTACGCTCGGCGGCCTCCGCCGCCCGCTCCAGGGCGCCTGCGATCTCGCGCGCGTCGGCGGCCGTCAACGCGGTCTCCGCGGGGTCGGCGTCGCGGCTGGTGACCGCGAGCACCACCTTGTCGAGCCGGTTGTGCACGTCCACCGTGTCGCGTCCCGAATCGGTCGAATGAGTCGACATGCCTGTTGATCACCTCCCCCCCATGCGCGGCGACGGCGACCCTATCGGACCCGCGGACGAGCGGCGCCCGAGGGTGGTGATCGTCGGCGCCGGCTTCGGCGGCCTGGCCTGCGCCCACGCGCTGCGCTCGGCGCCGGTCGAGATCGTGGTGGTCGATCAGCACAACTACCACGTGTTCACCCCGTTCCTCTACCAGCTCGCAACCGCGCTGCTCGAGCCCTCGGAGACCGCCTATCCGGTCCGGGCACTGCTGCGTCGGGTTCCCAATGCGCAGTTCCGCCTCGCCGAGGTCACCGACGTCGACCTCGAGACGAGGGTCGTGCACACCGACCGCGGTCCCCTCGACTACCACTATCTCGTCCTCGCGGCCGGGGCGGTCAACAACTACTTCGGAAACCGCGACATCGCCGAGCGCTCGCTGGGCCTGAACGACCTGCCGGAGGCGCTCGAGCTGCGCAACACCGTCCTCGCCCGCTTCGAGCGGGCCGCCTGGGCCACCGACGCACAGGAACGCAAGCGCCTGCTCTCCTTCGCGGTGGTCGGCGGCGGCCCGACCGGGACCGAGTTCGCCGCCGCGCTGGCCGAGCTGGTGCACGGAGCGCAGCGCCGCGACTACCCGCACCTCGACGTCTCCGAGGTCGAGGTCACCCTGGTCGAGGCATCCGACGGGCCGCTGCCCCCCTACAGCCCGCGGCTGCAGCGCGCCGCGCAGCGGGCGCTGGAGCGCAAGGGCGTGCGCATCCTCTCCGACGCCACCGCCTCGAAGATCGAGCGTGAGGGGCTCGGGCTGAAGGACGGGCGGACGATCCCGGCGGCGACGGTGGTCTGGGCCGCCGGCGTGCGCGCCGCGCCGCTGGGCGACGAGCTGGGCCTCGAGCAGGGCTCACACCATCGCCTCAAGGTCTCGCCCAGCCTTCAGGTTCCCGGCCACCCCGAGGTCTTCGCGATCGGCGATCTGGCCGAGGTCCCCGACGGCGACGGTTCGCTGCCGATGCTCGCCCAGGTCGCGCTGCAGAGCGGCAAGCAGGCGGGCCGATCGATCGCGGCGCTGCTGCGCGGCGACCAGCCCGGCGCCCTTCGCTACCACGACCTCGGCTCGATGGCCACCCAAGGGCGCAACCAGGCCGTCGCTCAGATCGGCCCGGTCAAGCTCAGCGGGTTCGTGGGCTGGTTGGCCTGGCTCGTGGTCCACATCGTGCGCAGCGAGGGCCTGCGGACCCGGGCGTCGGTGCTCGCCAACTGGATCTCCGGATACCTGTTCCGCGACCGCCCGATCCGCCTGATCGCGGTCCCTCGCACCCCCGACCCCACCCCCGACCACGACTCCGACCGGCCCGCGGCCGCGCCCGGCGGCGAAGGGAGCCCCGATTGAACGACCAGCACGACCCCTATCCGCCGATCGAGGACTACGGGCTGATCGGCGATTGCCATACGGCGGCGCTGGTCTCGCGCCACGGATCGATCGACTGGTGCTGTCTGCCGCGCTTCGACTCCGGGAGCTGCTTCGGGCGCCTGCTCGGCTGGGAGCAGGGCGGTTACTGCAAGATCGCGCCGAGCGGCGAGGGCTGGTCGGCCGAGCGCGCCTATCTCGACGACACCATGGTCCTCGCCACGAGCTTCGAGACGGACGCGGGACTGGCCCGCCTGATCGACTGCTTCACGATGCGCCCCGGGGGGGCCGATCAGCCCCACCGCCAGCTGCTGCGGGTGATCGAGTGCGAGCGCGGCGAGGTCGAGCTGCTGGTCGAGGTCGTCCCCCGATTCGACTACGGCGAGGTGCACCCGTGGCTGCGCCGCCACGGCGAGCGGCTGTGGAGCGCGACCGCCGGCGACGACGCGGTCGTGATCGGCGGCGACCTGCCGATCGTCGCGACCGCCGAGCACGAGCTCGGGGCCAGCGTCACGATCCGCGAGGGCGAGCGGGCTCGGCTCTCGCTCTCCTACCGCCGCCCCGAGTCGATCGCGAACGAACCACCCGAGCCGATCCCGGCGGAGGAGCTCGACCATCGCCTCGACGCGACGATCACCTGGTGGCGGAGCTGGAGCCGCGGCGCGCGCCGCACCGCCGAGCGCGACGCCGCGGGCGCGCAGCGCTCGGCGATGGTCCTCAAGGCGCTCACCCACGCCCCCACCGGCGCGATCGCGGCCGCGCCGACGACCTCGCTGCCCGAGGCGGTCGGCAAGGGGCGCAACTGGGACTACCGCTACAGCTGGATCCGCGACTCGGCGTTCAGCGTCCGCTCGCTGGCGGAGCTCGGCTACGAGGCCGAGTCCGACGGCTTTCGCCGCTTCGTAGAGCGCTCGGCGGCCGGCAGCGCCGACGAGCTGCAGATCATGTTCGGGCTCGGGGGCGAGCGGCGCCTGCAGGAGTTCGAGATTCCCGAGCTCGAGGGCTACCGCGGCTCGAGCCCGGTCCGGGTCGGCAACGGCGCCGCCAAGCAGCTCCAGCTCGACGCCTACGGCGAGCTCGTCAACCAGACCTGGCGCTGGCACCGGAGGGGAAACACGCTCAACGACGACCACTGGAAGTTCCTCAGCTCTGTGATCGAGACCGCCGCCGAACGGTGGAGCGAGCCCGACGCCGGGCTCTGGGAGCTGCGCGGCGAGCCGCGCCACTTCGTGCACTCCAAGGCGATGTGCTGGGCCGCGCTCGCGCGCGGCATCGAGCTCGCCGAGGAGACCGGGCGCAACGCCCCGGTCGACCGCTGGGCGAGGACGCGCGACGAGATCCGCAGCGCGGTCGAGGAGCAGGGCTACGACGCGAAGCGCGGGACCTTCGTGCAGGCCTTCGGCGCGCCCGAGCTCGACTCGGCGCTGCTGCTGCTGCCGACCTTCGACTTCCTCGACTACGACGACGAGCGCATGGTGGGCACCGTGAAGGCGGTCCGCGAGGAGCTCGACGACGGCACCGGGCTGCTCTGGCGCTACCACCTCGACGACGGTCTCGAGGGCGAGGAGGGGACGTTCCTGGCCTGCTCGTTCTGGCTCGTCGAGTGCTTGGTCGGCCAGGGCGAGGTCGAGGAGGCGCGCAAGGTCTTCGAGCGCGTGACCGCCACCGGCAACGAGCTCGGACTGTTCTCGGAGGAGTTCGCGCCCGACGCCGACCGGATGCTCGGCAACTTCCCGCAGGGGCTCACCCACCTCGCGCACATCGGCGCCGCGGTCAGCCTCGGCGACTCCTGAGCGGCCGAGCGGGCGACGCTGAAACCACGACGACGAAGGAGAACGAGTTGCTTCTCGAGGGACGCAAGGCGATCGTGACCGGGGGCTCGACCGGGATCGGCAAGGCCACCGCGCAGCGGCTCGCCGCGGAGGGGGCGAGCGTGTGCGTGAACTACTACGCCGACGGGGAGGCCGACGAGGCCCACAAGCTTGTCGCCGAGATCGAGAAGGGCGGCGCGCCGAAGGCGATCGCGGTGCAGGCCGACGTCGGCAACGAGGACGACGTCAAGCGGATGGTCGCCAAGGCCGGCGACGAGCTCGGCGGCCTCGACCTGCTGGTCAACAACGCCGGCATCGAGAAGCAGATCCCGCTGCTCGAGATGTCGCTCGAGCACTGGAGCGCCGTCCTGCAGACGAACCTCACGGGGGCGTTCCTGTGCCTGCGCGAGGCGGGCAAGGTGATGGCCGCGGCGGCGGGGGCGTGGTGGTCAACATGTCGAGCGTGCACCAGTTCATTCCCTGGCCGCAGTTCGCGCATTACTGCGCCAGCAAGGGCGGGCTCAAGCTGCTCATGGAGACCGCCGCCCGCGAGCTGGCGCCGAAGAAGATCCGGGTGGCCAACATCGCCCCGGGGGCGATCATCACCCCGATCAACAAGTTCGTCCTCGACGATCCCGAGGCGACGCACGACGTCGAGAGCGAGATCCCGCTCGGGAGGATGGGCAAGGCCGAGGAGGTCGCCGCCGCCGTCGCCTGGGCGGCGAGCGACCAGGCGAGCTACGTGACCGGGACGACGATCGTCGTCGACGGCGGGATGTCGCTGTACCCGAAGTTCGTCTGAGCGCGGCTCGCCGAGCCGCGAGCGATGGGCGACCGCGCCCGAGGAGAGTCGACGACGGAGGGCATGAAGCCCGCCGGCTACTACGACGTCCACTCCGACTACCAGCGCCGGGTGATCGAGGGCGGCGCCCGGCTGATCCGTCTTGCCGCTAGGGCGCTCGACCTGGGCCCGGAAGGCGAAGCAGCCGCCGTCGTCGACTACGGCGCGGGCACGGGGGGCACCTCGGTGCGAGCGGTAGGAACGGCGCTGCGCTCGATTCGCGATCGCGATCGCGACCGGCCGGTGCTGGCGATCCACAACGACGTCCTCGGCAACGACTACGGCCAGCTCTTCCGCAACATCGCAGCGCCGGACGGCTACCTCGAGATCGCCGGCGGCCCGATCTATCCGGCGGCGGTCGCGGGGTCGTTCTTCGACCGGGTCCTACCGGCGCAAGCCGTGCGCCTCGGCATGTGCTCGAACGCCGCCCACTGGCTGCGGCGGCAGCCGAGCGTGCGGATCGGCGACGGGATGTACTTCTGCGAGGCGGTCGGCGATGCCCGAGAGACGCTCGCCCGGCGGGCGGCCGAGGACTGGCTCGCCTTTCTTCGAGCCCGCGCGGACGAGCTCGCGGGCGGAGGGCGGTTGCTGGTCCAGGGAATCGGCAGCGCCTCGACCGGCGGCGACGAGCACGTCTCGGCATCTCGGCTGCTGCGCGTGATGTGGGAGGCCGCGGTCGGCCTCGCCGACGACGGCCTGCTCGACCGCGTGCGGCTGAACGACTACGTCTTCCCGGTCTACTGCCGGAGTCCCGGCGAGCTGACCGCGCCGATCGCCGATGGCGGTCCGCTCGCCGGCCGCCTGACGTTGCTCAGCCAGGAGGTCGACGAGGTCCCCAGCCCGTACTGGGAGGCGTTCGAGCGCGACCCCGACGCCGAGGCCTACGCGAGCGCCTACGTCGAGTTCGTTCGCGCGTTCGCCGAGCCCACCCTGAGGACCCACCTGTTCGAGCCTGGAGCGACGGGCACGAGCGCCGCGGCCCTCGGCGACGAGTACTTCCGGCGCCTCGAGCAGGCGACTGCGGCCGACCCGGCCGCCGGACGCTACGAGGCATGGATCGTGCGGACCGTCTTCGAGCGA
>WHSW01000023.1:0-8987 GCA_009379895.1 Solirubrobacterales bacterium | reverse complement strand
CCAGTAGCGCCATCCGACGTGGTCGAAAGCTCGCGAGGCAAGGACAACTCGCCCTTCGCGCTCGCACCGCGCCCTGCGGACGCTGGCGAAGCGTGCTCTGCACGCGAGCGACCGAGGACGCCGCCTCGCGCGCTCTCGACCCGTCAGATCAGTTGTCCGAGCCGGCTCGGTCCCAGACGTACAGCTCGACGGCCTCGACCGCGAGCGCCATCAGGCGCGGGCCCGAGAGCCATTCGAGCACCGTCTCGAGCGCCCGCTCCTCGGTCACCCCGCGGTCGACGGCCTCCTCGCCGCGAAATCCGGCGGCGAGCTTGAGCGCCTCGCGACGGTTCTCGCCGAGCGTCGTGAAGGCTCCCATCAGGTAGTCGCGGTTGGGGATCGGCGTGCCGCAGTCCATCGAGGCGTGCCAGGCGGCGAGCATCGAGATGTCGTGCTCGTCGAGCTCTGAGATCGCCTTGGCGTAGTGGGCCTCGAGCTCGTCGTCGGGGATCTCGTCGACCCACGCGCGGACCGCCTCGCCGAGCAGCTGGCGCCGGGCCTCGCGGCCGATCGAGTCGGCGATCGCGCGAATCGCGTCGGCCGGGTCGATGAAGCACAGTGACATCGCGCCCCAAGATAGATCCGAGCCAGGACGGCAAAACGCTGCCCCGAAACACCGAACGAGCGGGATCCCGACCTGTCAGACGGGGCTGCCGGGACGCGACCTATGCTGGCAGCGATGGCGCTGCGCGTGATCCAGGGACCGCCGAACTCGGGCCGAGCGGGCGAGGTGCTGGCGCGCTTTCGCGCCGCGCTCGAGCGCGAGCCGATCCTCGTCGTGCCGACCGCCGCCGACGTCGCCGGCTTCGAGCGCGAGCTCTGCGCGCCCGAGGGCGCGTCGTTGGGCGGGTCGGTGGCCACCTTCGGCGCCCTGGTCGCCGAGGTCGCGCGCTCGCTCGCGGTCGAGCTGCCCCCCGCGCTGACCGTCTCGGAGCGCCAGGCCCTGGTCCGCGCCGCGATCGGGCGCGCCCGGCCCCGGCGGCTGCGCCGCTCGGCGTCGCGACCCGGCTTCGCCCCGGCGCTCGAGGCGCTGATCACCGAGCTGCAGGCGGCGCTGATCGGACCGCCCGAGCTCGCCGCGATCGTCTCCGAGCTCGAGGATCCGACCTATGAGACCGAGCTCGCCGCCCTCTATGGCGCGTACGTCGAGCTGCGCGACGCCGGCGGTCGCGCCGACCAGGGGCTGATCGCCGAACGGACGATCGCCGCGCTTCGCTCCGGCGCCGACGCCTGGGACTCCAGGCCGGTGCTGATCTACGGCTTCGACGACCTGAGCCGCGCCCAGGTCGAGCTGGTCGCCGGGCTGGCCGGCGCCGTCGAGGTGACGGTCGCGGTCAACTACGCGGACAGCCGCGCCCTCGCCGTGCGCGCCGGGCTGCTCAGTGTGCTCACCGACGAGCTCGGAGCCGACGACGTGCTCGAGCTGCCCTTCGACGACGGGTACACGCAGAGCGCCACCCTGCGCCATCTCGACCGCAACCTGTTCGAGCCCGGCGCCGGGACGGTCGAGCCCGACGACGGCCTCGTCCTGCTCGAGTCCGCCGGCGCTCGCGGCGAGGCGGAGGCGATCGGCATCGAGATCGCGCGACTGCTCGAGGCGGACTATGGGCCCGACGAGATCGTGGTCGTCGTGCGCCGGCCGGACGCCGCCGGGCCGGTGCTGGCGAGCGTGCTGCGCGAGCTCGGGCTGCCGGTCGCCCTGGAGGCGAGCCTGCCGCTCGCAGCGACCTGCGTCGGCGGCTCGCTGGTCGCGCTCTGCCGGGCGGCGGCCGACGAGTCCGCGGTCGACTCGCTGCTCTTTCACCTGCGCTCGGACCCCGCGCTGGCCCCGGGGCTCGTCGACGCCGTCGAGCGGCGGGTTCGTCGCGGGCAGGCACAGAGCGTGTCGGAGGCGACCGAGCACTGGCAGCACTCGCCACGCCACCTCGCGCGGCTGCGCGAGGCGCCCGACGAGGCCGGGCGCCTGCGGGCGCTGGCGCGCTCGGCGCGCGAGCTCGCCGAGGGGGCGCATCACGAGCGGGCGCCGCTCGCCACGCGCGCGGCGGGTGACCGCGCCGAGGTTCCGTTTTCGGCCCTCGAGCTGCGCGCGGGGGTCGCCGCCGCCGAGCTGCTCGACGAGCTCGCCGCCGTGGGGGCGATGCCCGGATGCGCGCAGCCGGGCCTCGCCGACGCGATCGAGGCGATCGAGTCGGCGTCGGTGCCGCACTGGCGCGGGCCGGCCGCGGGGCGGATTCGGATCCTGAGCCCGTCGCGGGCGCGCGCCACGCGCGCGCGGGCGCTCTTCTGCGCCTCGCTTCAGGACGGCGAGTTCCCCAGCTCCGCGCCGCCCGACCCGCTGCTCTCCGAGGAGCGCCGCCGCGAGATCGGCAACCGCGACCTGCGCCGCGTCGAGCAGCCCGAGCAGGAGCGCTACCTGTTTCACGCCTGCGTCTCGCGGCCCACCGACCGCCTCTACCTGAGCTGGCGCAGCTGCGACGAGGACGGCGCCGCGCTGGCGCGCTCGCCATTCGTCGACGAGGTGCTCGACCTGATCTCCACCGACGCGGCCCGAGCCGAGGAGGCGCTGGTTCGCACCCGGGGCCCCGATCGCGCCGTGCTCGGGCCCGACGAGGCGACCAGCGACCGCGCCCTGGCCCGCTCGCTGGCGCTCGGCGGCTGGGACCTCGACCGCGCCTCGGTGCTCGGCGGGCTGGGCGTCGGCGGCGAGCACGCCACCGCGACGCTGGCGCTCTTCGACGCCGTCCCGGACCCGAACCTGCTCCCCGGGCGGCTTCGGGTGCCCGCGGTGCTCGAGGATCTGGGCGCTCGCGAGGTGTTCAGCGCGAACTCGCTCGAGGGCTGGATCGAGTGCCCGTATCGGTGGTTCGTCAACCACGAGCTGGCCCCGCAGCGCCTCGAGCCCGAGGCCGACCCGCTGTGGCTGGGCGGCGTCGTGCACCGGGCGCTCGAGCGGCTCTACCGTGAGCCTCCCGGCGAGGACTCGATCCCCCGGCCCGGCGACCTCGGGCGCTGGCGGCGGCGCTTCGCCGAGCTGCTCGACGAGACGGCGACCGCGCGCGCCCGGGCGCCGGTCAACCGCTCGCGCCGCGCGGCGCTCGATCGCGCCCGGGTCCAGGTCGAGGCCTTCCTCGAGGCCGAGGCGGCGGCTGATACAGAGCTGCGACCCGACCCGGCGCTGCTCGAGCTCGGCTTCGGGCCGCTGGACGACGACGACGACGCGCCGGCGCCGCGCGAGGCGCTGCGGCTCGGCGAGATCACGCTGCGGGGCAGGATCGACCGCATCGACCTCGCCGCCGATCGCCGGAGCGCGGTGGTGCGCGACTACAAGACCGGCAAGGCGGTGCCGAGGGCCGACGACTTCAGCAAGCGGGGAAAGCTGCAGATCCAGCTCTACATGCGGGTCGCCGACCGCGTGCTCGGGCTCGACCCGATCGCCGGGCTCTACCAGCCGCTGGGCGCCGCCAACCCCGGCGACCGAAAGCCGCGCGGGATCGCGCTCTACGACGATGACCGCCTCGACGGGCTCGGGCTGGTCGGCACCGACCGCCGCGAGCCCGACGAGCTGCGCGCCGCGCTCGACGAGGCCGAGGCGACGGCGGTCGAGGCGGCGGCCGAGATGCGCGCCGGCGCAATCGGCCGGCGCCCGATCGGCGGTCGCTGCCCCAAGTACTGCAACTTCCAGTCGATCTGCCGGCTCGAGCGCGCGATCGGCGCGGTGGGCGAGCAGAACGGAAACGGCCGGGAACAGCCGTGAACGGCGCCGGCGGACAGCTCTCGCTGATCGCGGACGACGCCGGGGACGGCCCCGAGGACGCCGCCCGGCCCAACCCCGACGAGCCGGCGCTGAGCGGGCGGGCTGGCGGGCGGGCGGGCCCGGTCGAACCGACCGACGAGCAGCGGGCCGCGATCGCCGCGCGCCGCCGCGACGCCTTCCTCGAGGCCGGCGCCGGGACCGGGAAGACGACCGTCCTGGTCGAGCGTTACTGCGCCGCGATCACCGAGGACGAGGTCGAGGTGGAGGCGATCCTCGCCCTCACGTTCACCGACCGCGCCGCCGCCGAGATGCGCTCCCGCATCCGCCGCGAGCTGGTCGCTCGCTCGCGGGCCGCGCGCGCGGCCGGCGCCACCGCCCGCGCCGACGAGCTGATCCGGGCGGCGCGGGCCACCGAGCGCGCCTGGGTGATGACGATCCACGCCCTCTGCCGGCGGCTGCTCGCCGCGCACCCGCTCGCCGCCGGGCTCGATCCGCGGTTTCGCGTCCTCGACGCGGCCGAGGCGGTCCGGCTTCGCGATCGCGCGGCCAACGCCGCCCTCGACGCGCTGCTGGCCGCGGGCGACGAGCGGGTGGCGCGCGCCGCCGCCGCCTACCAGCCGTGGCGGATCACGGCGATGGCGGTCGACGCGCACGAGCGGCTGCGCAGCCAGGGGATGAGCGACCCGCGCCTGCCCGCGGTCGTCGACCCCCTGCATTCGCCGCGCGCCGGTGAGGAGCGGCGGGCGTTGACCCCGGCCGAGATCGAGGCGGCGACCGGCGCCAGGGCCGCGCTCGAACGCGTGCTCGAGGGCTTTCACCGCCGCTACGAGGAGCTCAAGGTCGAGCGCTCGGCGCTCGACTTCCAGGACCTCGAGCTGCGCGCGCTCGAGCTGCTGCGCGGCGCTCCGGCCCTCGCGGGCCGGTGGCGGGAGCGGTTCGCGCACATCATGGTCGACGAGTTCCAGGACACGAACCACGCGCAGTGGGAGATCGTGCGGCTCCTGGCGGAGGAGCACGGCAACGTCACCGTGGTCGGCGACGACGACCAGAGCATCTACCGCTTCCGAAACGCCGACCTCGAGGTCTTTCGCGGCGAGCGCCGCGCCGCGCTCGCGTCCGAGCGCCGCGACGTCCTCCCGCTGCGCGGCAACTTCCGCTCCCTGCCCAGCGTGCTCGCCGCCGTCAACGAGGTCGGGCGCACCCTGCTCGACGGGTTCGCCGAGCTGACCGCGGGCCGCCGGGCGGCCGATCGGCCCGGCGGGATCGAGCTGCTGCTGACGCTCGACGAAGGCCGCGGGCAGGACGCCCGCCGCTGGGACAGCGACGAGATCGAGCTCGACCCGCCGCCGAGCGGCTCGCCGCCCCGGGTGATCGCCGAGGCGCGCGCGCTGGCCGAGCGGCTGCGCGAGCTCGTCGATGCCGGGGAGGCGCCGCGCGGCGAGATCGTCGTCCTGCTGCGCGCCTTCACCCACGTCGACGCCTACGAGGAGGCGCTCGGTCGCGCCGGGCTGCACCCGTTCGTCGTCGGTGGGCGCGGCTACTGGACCCAGCAGCAGGTCGAGGACCTGGTTCGGTTGCTCGGCGTGGTCGCCAACCCGCTCGACGACGAGTACCTGTTCGGCGCCCTGGCCTGCTTCGCGTCCGGGGTCAGTCCCGACGCGCTCTGGCTGCTGCGCCGCGCGGCGCGCGACGAGCGAGGCCACGACCGTCACGTCTGGCCGGTGATCGAATGGCGCTACGCCGGTGGCGCCGAGGCGGGCGGCGACGACCCTGAGCCGCCCCGCTGCGACCCGGCGCCACTCGACGAGATCCCCGAGGCCGACGCCCGGCGGCTGGAGCGCTTCTGCCGGGTCCTCGCCTCCCTGCGCGCCGAGGCCCCGCTGCTCACCATCGAGGAGCTGATCGAGCGCACGATGAGCGCCTTCCGCTACGACCTCGGCCTGCTCGCCCGCGACGGCGGGGCCGGACGGATGGCCAACGTGCGCAAGCTGATGAGGCTGGCGCGCGAGTTCGAGCAGAACGAGGGCCGCGACCTCGCCGGCTTCATCGCGCTCGCCGCCGAGAGCACCCGACGCGACGAGCGCGAGGGCATGGCCGCGGTCCAGGCGGAGGGACACGACGGGGTCCGGGTGATGACCGTGCACGCGGCGAAGGGCCTGCAGTTTCCCGTCGTCGCGGTCCCCGACCTGGGACGGGCGCTGAACGCGGGCCACCAGCGCGGCGACGTGTTGATCGGCGCGGCGCGCGACGGCGAGCGCGGCGGGTCCGGCGCGCGCGGAGGCGCGGCCGGCGAGGGCGATGAGGCCGGCGACGGTGACCGTGACGCGCGCCGGTTCGGGATGCGGCTCGCGTTTCCATCCGCGAGCTCGCTCGGGCTCTGGGAGCTGGTCGAGCTCGACGCCGAGGAGAGCTTCGACGAGGCCGAGGAGGGGTGCCGCCTGGTCTACGTCGCCGCCTCGCGGGCCGAGGACCGGCTGATCCTGAGCGGCATCCACCGGCCCGCGGACCTCGAGCCCGCCGACGAGCCGAGGCCGAGCGACACCCCCCTGCGGCGCCTGCTGCCCGCGCTCGTCGCGCGCGGCTGGGCCGGGGGCGACGCCGCGGTGACCCTGCCGGGTCCGATCCCCGTCGAGGGGGACCGGCGACCGCCCGGCGCCGAGCTTCGAGTCCGGGTCAGCGAGCCGAGCCCGCGGCGCGCGGCCGAGCTCGTGCGCCGCAACCCGCCGCCGCCCGAGGCCGACCCGCTCGCCGCCGCAACCCGCCCGCCGCCGCTGCTCGACGCCGGATCCTCGGCGGTCCCGGTCGGCCACCTCTCCTACTCGGCGCTCGCCTCCTACGAGCGCTGCGGCTACCGCTTCTACGTCGAGCGCGTGCTGGGGGCGCGCGAGAGCGTCGCCGGCCACCCCCCCGACGCGGTCGCCGAGGATCCGTCGGCCGCCGGCGAGCCGCCCGACGACGAGCTCGCCGATCCCGGCCGCGGCCGGGCGCTCGCGCTCGGGGTCGGCAACGCGGTCCACGCCGCGCTCGAGTGGAGCGCCCGCCACGGCTGGCAGCGCCCGGATCCCGGGTCCCTCGAGCTGCTCTTGCGGCGCGAGGGCCTCGCGGACGAGCGGGGCGCGCGCGAGCGCGCCCGGCGGCTGGTCGAGGGCTGGCTCGACTCCGACCTGCGCGCCGAGCTCGCCTCGCCGGGGGCGCGGGCGGAGGTGCCGTTCGTGCTCGGGCTGGGCGGGACCGTGGTCCGCGGCCAGATCGACCTGCTGGTCGCGGGCGCGGCCGGCGTGCCGACCGTGGTCGACTACAAGACCGACGCGCTCGACGGCGGCACGCCCCGCGAGCTCGCCTCGCGCTATCGCGCCCAGCGCGAGGTCTACGCGCTCGCCGCGGGCGACGAGCGGGGGGCGCGCGCGATCCACGTCTTCCTCGAGGCGCCCGGCGAGCCGGTGATCGACGAGCTCGGCCGCGACGAGCTGGTGGCGGCCCGGCGCCGACTCGAGACCCTGATCGAGCGCATGCGCGGGGACGAGTTCGAACCGGCGGCGGAGCCCTACGAGGCCCTGTGCTTCGGCTGCCCGGCCGCGGCGCGGCTCTGCCCACGCCCGGCGTGGCGCCCGCGGCGGTGACCCGCCTCGCGGTCTTCGCCTACGGCTCGCTGGTCGCCCCGGCGAGCGCCGCGCTGACGCTCGGGCGCCCGGTCGAGCTCGCCGGACCAGCGACGCTGCGCGGTTGGGCGCGAGGGTGGACGGTCTGCCGCGACAACCTGACCTCCGAGAAGACCTTCGCCCGCGCCGACGGCTCGCTGCCGCGCTTCTGCCTCGGGCTCGGGGTCGAGCCGGTCGCCGGTGCGACCGCGTCCGCCGGCGCGCCGGGTGCGGGTCCCGCGGGAGCGCCCGCCGCCGGCGACGTCCCGGCGCCCAACGGCGCCCTGATCGAGGTCGCCGAAGCCGAGCTCGAGCGCCTCGGCGTGCGCGAGCTGCGCTACCACCAGGTCGAGGTCACCGACGCCGTCGCCGTAGCTCCGAGCGCTGGCCGCGGCGTCGCCTTCGACCGGGTCTTCGTCTACCGCCCTCGTCGCGAGCACCTCCACCCCACCCCGCCCGCCGACTCGATCGTGGTCGCCGCCTACGCGCGCGCGGTCGAGGGCGCCTTCGCGGCGCTCGGCGCCGAGCACCTCGACCGCTTCCACGCGACCACGGCCGCGCCCCCGGTCGAGGTCTGCGAAGCGCATCTGGTCGGCGACCGCATCCCCGCCGGCAACCCGCGGGCGTGGTAGCCGGCCGCCGCGCAGCGAGCGCACAGGCACGTCGCCGAGCGCCGCTCAGCCTCCGCGCTCGTGCTCGATGACCGCGAGCGCGCGGCGCCGGCTGGAGAAGATCTCCAGGCGGACCGCCTTGCCGTCTCGCATCGTCCACAGGTGGGCGCCACGCGTGTCGACCGCGACACCGCCCACCTTCCCCCGCCCCCGGTAGCGGCAGAGGACGACCACGAACTGCCCGGACTGGACGTAGTCCTCGGCCTCGCAGCGCCAGTCCTCCCACGGACTGAGCCACTCGCGCAATCTCTGGTTCCTCAGGGCCGGGTCGTGAAAGACCCCCGCCAGCCCGGGGAACTCGTCCGACCAGCCCCACTCCATGTCGTCCGCGTAGAGATCGGGCCTGGGACGCCAGTTCCCGCGACCCCACTCGGCGTACACGGGTCGAAGGGCCTCGACGTCGTCGCCACTCACGGATTCACGGGCTCGCCGCGCGCTCGCGGACGAAGTCGACGAAGGCGCCGGCGGCGGGCGAGCGATGGCGGCCCCGGCGCCAGATCAGGTAGACGGGCAGGCGCACCGGCGGGCTCAGGGGGCGGGTGTCGACCGGCGGGCCCTCGCGGCGGGTCAGGGAGGCGGGCAGGATGGCGGCGCTGAAGCCGTCGGAGACCAGGCAGCGGATCAGGTACGGGTCGCCGCTCTCCAGCGAGATGTTGAACGACTCGCCCGCGGCGGCGAAGAACTCGTCGGCGACGACCTTGATCGCGGAGCCCGAGCGCGGGGCCGCGAGCGGGATGCCGGCGAGGTCGCCGGCGGCCACCCGGCTCGTCGCCGGCGCGGTGCCCGGGGCGAAGGCGACGACGACCTCCTCCTCGCTCACCTTGATGCCCTCGACGCCATCCGGGAGCCCGCCGGCGATCAGCGAGAAGGCGACGTCGAGCTGGT
>WHSW01000239.1 GCA_009379895.1 Solirubrobacterales bacterium | reverse complement strand
CTGCCCGTGAGCGCCGGCGCCGGGCGGCAGGCCCTGAGCCCGGCGGTGACCGTTCGCCGTGAGCTGCGCCCCGGTGACCTGGGCGCCATCATCGCCCAGCACGGCGCCGTCTACTCACGCGAGTACGGGGTCGACTCGACGTTCGAGGGGCACGTCGCCACCAGCGTCGCCGCAGCGGGCGAGCGTGGGTGGCCCGGCGACGGGGAGGCCGTCTGGATCGTCGAGGTCGAAGGACGGCACGCCGGCAGCCTCGGGCTCACCGACGAGGGCGACGGCGCCGCAACGCTGCGCTGGTTCCTGCTCGACGCCGAGCTGCGCGGTGAGGGACTCGGGCGCCGGCTGGTCGGCGAGCTGGTCGCGGAGGCCGAGCGGCTCGGCTACGAGACGCTGGTCCTGGAGACGTTCAGCGAGCTGCGCGCCGCCGCGCACATCTACCGCGGAGCCGGCTTCGAGCTGCGCTCGGCGCAGACCGGCCCGCGCTGGGGGCGCGACGAGATCACCTACCAGCGTTACGAGCTCAGCTTCCAGGCCCGCGCCCACTCCTCGAGCTCGCCGAGCGCGGGCTCGAGCGCCCGACCCTTCTCGGTCAGCGCGTAGGAGACGCGGGCGGGCGTCCCGTCGTGGACCGAGCGCTCGACCAGCCCCGCGGTCTCGAGCTCGCGCAGGCGGCGTGACAGCAGCCGGTCGGAGAGC
Organism: Solirubrobacterales bacterium; assembly: GCA_009379895.1. GTDB lineage: Bacteria > Actinomycetota > Thermoleophilia > Solirubrobacterales > 70-9 > WHSW01. The sequence goes on along the minus strand of WHSW01000239.1, from coordinate 3,585 downwards.
CCGGGGACGCTGGCGGTGAGCTCGCCGAAGTAGTGCGGGCGGGTGGCGAGCGCCATCAGGATCGCCCCGGCCCAGCGACGGCCGATGAGCTCGATCGCGGCGTGAAAATCCGGGCAGACGTGCGCCGGGCGTCCGTTTGCGCTCCCGTGCATGACGCCGTCCGCGCGAGGCTGTCCGCCCGCGAACTCCACCCTGCTCTGAACCCTAGCGAACGGGTCACCCCGGCCGAGACGCGCGCGTCGGCGGTCGATCAGGCCGTGCACGGGCCGGTGTCGGTGGGCTCGAGGCCACCCCCGAGCGCCTTCGCGACCACCTCGTTCGGCACCCCGAGGCCGTCGTCGCGCCCGCCGCCGGTCGAGGCCGCGAATACGGTGGTCAGCACGTCGCCGTCGCGATCGACCACCGGCCCCCCGGAGCTGCCGGGCTGCACGTCGGCCCGAAACGGGGTCATCCGCCGCTGCACGGGCCCGCGTCCGTAGGAGTCCTGGCTCGTCACGCGCCCCGTTCGCCCGAGCCGCGCCGCGATGAAGGTCAGCGACCCGTTGCCGGGATAGCCGATCGCGGCCGCGTCGATGCCGCGCGGCCTGCGCGCGGCGAGCTCGAGCGGCTGGGCGTCGAGGCCGGGCACCCGCAGGAGGGCGAGATCGTTGCGAGTGTCGTAATGCACCGCGATGGCGTCGAGCGCCGCGCCGCCGTTCGGGGTCGCCGTGGTGTCGTCCTCGCCGGCGACCACGTGGGCGTTGGTGACCACCAGCCCCGGTCCCGCAACCCAGCCCGAGCCGGCGACGCCGAGCCCGCAGGACGTGCCGAGCACCTTGACCGTCGAGTCCCCGGCGGCCCGGACGTCGGGGTCGCGGGCGGCGCCGGCGTCGGGCGCCGCCACGTCGGCGTCGGGCCCGCGCACGGCGGCGGTCGGGTCGACCCGGCGCAGCACGTTGAGCAGCGGCCCCGAGGGCGGCATGACGTCGTTGAGCGCGCCCAGGATCGCCGAGCTCTGAACGGCCCGGCGCAGGTCGCGGGCGCCGTCGCCGCCCGCGTGCAGCGCGACCGCCCCGAAGCCCCAGCAGATCAGCAGCGCGAGGCCCGCCAGCAGCGCGCCGCCGGCGACTCCGTCGAGCGCGCCGCCGGCGCCTCGGCCCAGGCGAGCGCGGATCGCCTGCCCCACGCCCTCGAGCGCGACCGCGACGAAGACGCCGATCACGATCCCGATCGCGACGGCGACGACCGGCGCGTAGCGCGACTCGGAGCCATCGGGGAGCAGCGCCGGGCCAATCCGCGCTCCGAGCGCTGCACCGCCGACGAAGCCGACCAGCGGCAGGGCGCTCGCGATCAGCCCCCGCTCGTAGCCGATCGCCCCGAGCGCGAGCGCGAAGACGATGATCCCGGCGTCCACGAGATTCATGGCCGACCCCGCAAAGTGGAGTTTCTATCCCGCAAAGCCACTACCTTGTCCCCGTATGCAATGGGTCGCAGCTGCGACGTGCGGGGGCCGCAAAGCTACCGGACGGGCCACGGGCATTTGAGCGTGCCGGGCTCCGCCGCGGCGCGACGCCGCCGCATCCTCACCCGCGCGGTCCCGCTCGTGGTCGTCGCGCTGGCCGCGTTCGTCGTCGGCACCGTGGTCGCCGCCGACGCCGAGGCGCCGGCGGCGCAGCGCTTCCTCGACGCCTGGGGGCGCGGCGACTACGCCGCGATGCACGCGGAGCTGACCGCCGGCGCACGCTCGGAGTACTCGCTCGAGCGATTCAGGCGCGTCTACGAGGACTCCGAGGGGACGGCGACCGTCGCCGCCGTCGCCGCCGGCGACGTCGGCGAGCAGGGCGGCGCCGCGGTGGCGCCGGTGCGCATACGGACGCACATCTTCGGCACGCTCGAGGGCCAGCTCTCGCTGCCGATCAGCGACGGCCAGATCGCCTGGACGCCGAATCTCGTCTATCCCGGGCTGGCCTCGGACGAGCGCCTCAGCCGCCGCACCCGGGCTCCAAAGCGCGCCTCGATCCTGGCCGCCGACCGTAGTCCGCTGGCCAGGGGCCCGGCCGCCGCCCGCAGCGTCGACGGCGACGCCTCGGCGATCGTCGGCGAGATCGGCACCCCGACCGACGCGCAGGCGCGCGAGCTGGCGTCCGGCGGCTTCCCACCGGGCTCGCTGACCGGGACCTCCGGGCTCGAGCTCGCCTTCGACGACCGCATCGCGGGCAAGCCCGGCGGCCAGCTCCTGGCCGTATCGGCCGACGAGGAGAGCGAGGTCGGCGGTGGGCGCGTCCTCGCCAGGACCGAGCCGGTGCCGGGCGAGGCGGTGCGCACAACGATCGACCCGGCCCTGCAGCGGTCGGCGGTCGCGGCGCTCGGCGGCCTGTACGGGGGCGTGGCGGTCCTCGACGCGAGGAAGGGGAACGTGCTGGCGCTCGCCGGGCTCGCCTACTCGGCTCCGCAGCCGCCGGGCTCGACGTTCAAGGTCATCACCGCGACCGGCGCGCTCGACGCCGGGATCGTCAAGACCTCCGACGAGTTCCCGGTCGAGACCTCGAACGGCGAGATCGGCCGCGAGATCGCGAACGCCTACGACGAGCCCTGCGGCGGCTCCTTCACCAACGCCTTCGTCCACTCGTGCAACACCGTCTTCGCCCCGCTGGGAGCGGAGCTCGGCGGCCAGCAGCTCGTCGAGACGGCCGAGCTGTTCGGCTTCAACGAGACCCCCTCGCTGTTCGACGATCGGGCGACCGCCGCGCTCGAGCCGCCGGCGAGCACGATCCCGAAGACGCTGGACACCGACATCGAGGCCGGCGAGTCGGCGATCGGCCAGGGCGAGGTGCTGGCGACGCCGCTGGAGCTGGCGAGCGTCGCCCAGACGATCGCCAACAAGGGGGTGCGGATGCCGACGCCCCTCGCCCGCAACGAGGAGCTCGCGCCCGACGCCGAGCCGGTCGAGGTGACCTCGCCCAAGACGGCGGCCACCGTGCGCGAGATGATGATCGGGGTCGTCAACGAGGGCACCGGCGTCGCCGCCGCCGTGCCCGGCGTCCAGGTCGCGGGCAAGACCGGCACCGCCGAGCTCGGCTCCACCGTGGCGCAGCCCGGCCAGCTGGCGCCCGGCGAGGACCCCGAGCATGAGGTCGACGCCTGGTTCACGGCCTTCGCCCCCGCCTCGGACCCGAAGCTGGCCGTCGCGGTGATGATCGTCGAGGCGAGCGGCGACGGCGGCACAGTCGCCGCCCCGATCGCGGGCCAGGTGCTGTCGACCGGCCTGGGCGTCGGCTAGACCAGCGCCGGGCCCGGGCGCGCGTCGTCGCCGGGGGCGGGGCTCATCTAGATGTCGAGGATCAGCTCGCCGGTCCCGTCGTCGGCCTTGACCTCAAGCGTCAGCGGGCGATCGTCGCTGACCGAGTCGTCGACGCGGAAGATCAGCAGCGACCCGTGGTTGGGGCCGGTGGCGGCGGTGGTGTCGGGGAGCGGCAGCTCGCCGTCCCCGGGGACCTCGGCGCCGATCTCGAGCGCGTACGGGCTGACGCTGTCGAGCGCGTCGTACTCGTTGCGCAATGTGTCGCGGACCGTGTACTCCGACGCCGAGGGCAGCGCGTCATCGGT
>WHSW01000238.1 GCA_009379895.1 Solirubrobacterales bacterium | reverse complement strand
TGGGCGGCGAGCGCCCCAGCGCCTACGCCGAGCTGGCCGGGTGGCTTGCGCGCGCGATCCCGGCGAGCCCGCCCCGCCTGCGCGAGATCGAGCGCACCGGCCGCGAGATCGGCCGCGAGCTGGCCCCGAGCGATCCCGCCGAACCGCTCGACGCGTTCAGCCAGATCGTCACCGCGCTGGGCTTCCAGCCGGAGACGGAGGTACGGGGTGGGGGCGAGCTCGTCTGCCGGCTCCGCAACTGCCCGTACCGCGAGTCGGTGCGCGAGAACGCCGACGTCGTGTGCACCTTGCATCGCGGGATCACCGCCGGGTTGCTGGCGGAGCTGGACCCGCAGGCCAGGCTCGAGCGCTTCGAGCCCCACGACCCCGACCGAGCCGGGTGCCTGATCGAGGTGGGCGGCGACGGCCGGCCCGGGCCCGCGGCCGCCGGGCCCGAGTCCGGGCCGCCCGACTCGAAGTGAGCGCGGCCGCTCACTCCTCGCCGCCGCAGCGTCCCGCTGCCGGCGCCGAACGGCGCTGCCGGCCGCGGCCGCGAGGGCCGGGTGAGCCGAGGCCGACCGACGTCGTGGGCGCGTTCTTCGTCTGCGGCATCGCGTTCCTGGCGGCCGGGGCGGCGGCGAGGATAGCCAACGCCGTCGGTGACTGGCCCTGGGGGCGCTGGTTGGCCCTGCACCTCGCCTTCGTCGGTGGCGTCTCGCAGCTGGTCATCGGCGCCAGCCAGTTCTTCGCCGGCGCCTTCCTCGCCACCGATCCGCCGCCGAGGGCGCTCGTCCGCGCCCAGCTTGCGAGCTGGAACGTCGGCGCGATCGTGCTCGCGGTCGCGGTCCCCGCGCGGGCCGCGGCGCCGACCTGGATCGCCGTCGGGGTGCTGCTCGCCGGGCTCGGGCTCTATGCGGTGGCGATGGTCGCGATGCGGCGGCGATCGCTGCGGCGGGCTCCGTGGGCGACGCGCTGGTACGCGGCCGGAGCCGGCTTTCTCGCGCTCGGCATCGTCGCCGGAGCGCTCCTGGCGCGCGGCGTCGCCTGGGTGCACGGCGACCTCCTGGCCGCGCACATGGCGCTCAACCTCGCCGGATGGTTCGGGGCCGCGATCGTCGGCACCCTGCACACCTTCTACCCCTCGCTTACCCAGACGCCGCTGCGTCACCCGCGGCTCCAGGGCGTCGCGCTGGCCGGCTGGGCGGGCGGGGTCCTGTCGCTGGCCCTCGGCTACGGCTGGAGCCTCGAGTGGCTGGCCCTCGCGGGATGGCTCGCCCTGGTGCTCGCGGGCCTGGCCCTCTCGGTCAACGTCGCCGCGTCGGTGCGCGCCGCCCCGCGGCCGCTCTCGTTGCCGGCCCGCGTCGTCGGGCTCGCCCAGCTCTTCCTCCTCGCCGGCCTGCTGCTCGCCGCCGCCACGGCGATCGACGCGGGGCCCGCCCATGCCCTGGCCGGCTCCACCCGGGCCGCGGTCGGCACGCTGCTCGTCGCCGGCTGGATCGGCCTCACCGTCCTCGGCTCGCTCCTGCATCTGCTGGCGGTCGTGGTCCGCGTGCGCGACTTCTCCTCGGCGATGCCCATTCCCCGGCCGGGCCGCGATCGCCTCCTCGCCCTCCTCGCGGCGCTCGGCGTCACGGGCCTGGCGCTCTCGCAGCTCGCCGCGCTCGCAGGCTGGCGCGTCCCCGCCACGATCGTCCTGCTCGGGGTCTATGTGCTACTCGGCGGCCGGGTAGGGATGCTCGCCGCCCGCGTCTTGATCCGGGCGCGGCCAAGCATCTAGCACGCGGCCGATCAGCCGCCGCCGGGAGTTGGTATCTTTCCTACATCAACCGTGTGAAAAAGCTCCCGGGAGATCCAATCGTGACCCACCCGCTCACCAACCGCTCGCATCGCAAGCAACAAGGGCCACCGGCAGTGGATCGCCTCGGGGCCGGCTCGCTCGGGAGCCCGCGACCGCGCCGGATCGAGGTCCAAGGCTCGGGGCAGTCTCGCGGGGAGTACCGGGAGGATCGGCGCGCGGCCGAGCTGGTCGCGCGTCTGCCGCTCGCCGACGGGCTGCGCGTATGCCTCTCCCTGGTCGAAGATGGCTCGCCCTCATTCGCGCTCGCGGCGCTTCGCTGGCACTCTCGCTGCCTGAGCCACGCCCCCATGCTCAGCCTACCCGAGGCCCAGGGCGCGCTGGCCGCGCTCAGCGGCTTGCGCGGCGCCGGCTGGCGCGCGGCCGGCGAGCAGCTCCGGCAGCTGTGCCTGCGCCACGAAGGGGATACGGCCGCCGAGGTCCTGGAGGCCGCGGAGGTCCTGGACGGGTGGCTTCGGCGACGACCTTCCGCCGGTCCCGGCGCCAGCGGCCGGGCGAGCTCGGATGAGCGGGCGGCGCTGGCCTCGGGAAGGGGACGCCGTGAGCGGCCCCGCGCCCGTCACCGAGACCATGGTGCTCGCCGCCCTCGGCGAGGTGATCGACTCCGAGCTGGGGCTCGACATCGTCTCGCTGGGGCTCGTCTACGACGTCGATGGCAGCGACGACGGGATCGTGGTGACCTACACGCTGACCTCGCCGGGGTGCCCGCTCGGGGAGCAGATCGCCGCCGAGATCGTCGCGGCCGCCGGCTCCGTGCCGGGCGCCGGGCGCGTGCGCCCGCGCCTGGTCTTCTCGCCGCCCTGGTCGCCGGAGATGGTCGACGAGGACGCCCGCTTCGCCCTCGGCTACTGATGCTGATGGCTCGACCGATGCGACCGGCCACCCGCCTCGATCGCTCACCGCGCGGCTCGGGCGGCCAAGTCGCCCCACCCGTGTCGCCTGTCGAGCCGCGGCCGCTCCCCGCCGGTCTGCTGGCCACCACGCGGGCCATCCTGCGCCGGCTCGGCCCGATCGACCGCCCCGACGCCGGTCCGAGCCATGGCCACGGGCGCGGGGCCCCGCCGGCGACGCTCGGCCCGCGCGCCGGCACCGATCGGAGTGTCCGAGCGGATGCTCCAGCCGCCCCCTCCACCCGCGCTCCGGCGGGGCAGGCGCAAGGGCGGCGTCCGGTCCGCTCAGTCGGCCTCGCGCCCCTCGCCGTAACTCCCACACGGAGTCGACCCGGCGCCCCCGTCACCGATGAAGCGGTCGGCGACTCGGGGCAGGATCGGCGCTGATCGACGAAAGGCGGTGGCACGATGACAACCCAGCAAACGCCGCCGCGCTCCACTCCCCCGGCCCCTCCTCCAACGCCCCAGCGCCCGGGCGGCGCCGCCAGCGAGGTCGAGACCGCACCCCCCACCCCCCGGCGTACGCTGTTCAGCGTCCCCTTTCACAGTGCGATGGGCGACGCCGACATCGCCCACCTTCGCGCCGAGCTCGGCATGACGACCCACTTTCACCCCAAGCACCCGGCTGTGGTGCCGGCGCTCGGCGTCGTGCGCCTCGACTTCCACTCCGGCCTTTTTCTCGTCCGCGGCGAGGGCGACGGCGAGTGGTCGCTCGAGTGTCGCACCTGGGGCGAGCCTTTCCCAGCCGTCGTCCGCGGGTGGCAACTGCACGCCGCCTACGCCGCGCGCGCGCTCGACCCGAGCGCGCCGGCCCCGCCACACGCCGGCGCATGAAACGAGCGGCGGCCCTTCGCTCGCTCTCGCGCGATCACCACGCGGCGCTGGCCGTCGCGCAGCACCTGCGCCGGGCGGATGATCCCGAACGGGCCGCACGGTCCTGCCTCGAGTCTGGCGCCGGGACGGGCGGCATCACTTCCGCGTCGAGGAGGAGGTGCTGCTGCCGACCTGGGCCCTGCACGGAGCGATCGACGATGTCGCGATGACGCGCATGCTCGGCGATCACCTGCTGATTCGCCGCGAGGCGCTGCGCCTCGAAGCCGGCGAGGCATCGCTGGAGGTATTGCGCGCGCTCGGTGAGCTTCTGGCCCGGCATGTGCGCTTCGAGGAGAGGGAGCTGTTCCCCTCGATCGAGGAGGATCTCGACGCCGAGAGCCTCGGCCGCCTCGCGGAGGCGGTCGAGCGGGCTCAGGACGCCGCCTGAAGGCTTCGGAGGGCGAGTGGACGCCGGCGCGCTTCTCGCAGTCGCACTCTCGCCCGCCGAGCGGGACCACCTGCTCGAGGCGCGCCAGATGCAGGCGCTCTCGTTCGCGATCCACATCCCGCTGGTCTGCTTCGGGATCGCGTTCCCGGCGATCGTGCTGTTCTGCGAGTGGCTCTGGCTGCGCACCGGCGACCCGCTCTACCGGACGCTGGCCCAGCGCTGGTCGAAGGTAATGATCGCCCTGTCCGCGGCCGGGGTGGTGACCGGGACGATCCTCAGCTTCGAGATGGGGCTGCTGTGGCCCGGGTTCATGGCCCGCTTCGGCGACGTCTTCGGGCTCGGCTTT
>WHSW01000237.1 GCA_009379895.1 Solirubrobacterales bacterium | reverse complement strand
GAGCGCGGCCAGGTCGTCGTCCTGGCCCGGGGCGCGCAGCGCGTCGCGCTCGGCCAGCAGCGCCTCGAGTCCGACGCGCAGCTGGAGCGCCGCCTCGCGCGGGCGCCCCGCGTCGAGGTCGGCGCGGGCGCGGAGCACGATCAGCTCGCAGGCCGCGATTGACTCGCGGCCGGCGAACACGGCCGCGACGCGCTCCTGGGGTCGGAGCGCCTCACCGCGCCGCCGGCGCGTGGAGGTGGGCACGTCGATCGCCCGCTCGAAGCGTCCGTCGGCGAGCTCGTCGCCGCCCCCGAAGCCGATCCGGACGGCGAGCGCGTGCTCGGCGCCGACGTCGGCCAGGTGCGGGTCGAGGACGGCGGCACGGTGCGCGTGCACCGCGCCGTTGATCAGGGTGAGCGCCGCCGAGAGCTGCTCGCCGATCGCATCGTCGTCGGCGCGCACGCGCTCGAGCCAGCGCTCGGCGGCCTCCCCGTCGCCGAGCGGCTCCGCGGGGATCGCCGTCAGCGTCGTCAGCGGCACGGTCGGCTGCTCGGCGTCGGGATCGACGCGCTTCGGCTTCGCGCGCCCGAGCCGCCGGCGGGGGGGAGGCGGGGCGCCCTGGACGCGGACGACGAGCACCCGGTCGGGGCCGCGTGCCAGGTAGCGACCGTCCTCGAGGCCGACGGTGCCGGCGAGCTCGAACTGGACGAAGGGGTAGCGCTCGGGTATGGCTACTCGCCGACGTGGGCCCGCGACGAGCGGCCCCGCTTCTGTGACCGCTCCTCGTGACCCTTCTTGGTCGGGAGGGCGAAGCGCGAGGGCGAGGTCGGCACCTTCGGGTTGTCGATCTCGCCGAGGCGATCGATCAGGCGCCGCCACTGGGCGGGCTTGAGGATCTGGTTGAACTGCTTCGAGAGCGTCTCCGAGCCCGGGCCGGCGAGCGGCTCGTAGCCGACGTGGACGTGGTCATCGTGGTCGCCCATCGCGAAGGTGTTGTCGGCGTTGAAGTAGTCCATCAGGGAGATGATCTGGTGTGGCTGCATGGTGCCCTGGAGCTGGAGCAGGTCGCGGATCAGCGAGTCGGCGAGGCTGCCGGGGCCCTGGTGCCCGTAGACCGGCACGCCGTTGATCATCGCGATGTCGACCGCGGTGCCGGTCGAGTGCTCGCTGACGTTGCCCGAGGTGGTCAGGATCGAGTGACCGCACTTGAGCGAGGTGATCGTGAGCCGGTAACCGCGCTCGGCCAGGTACTCGAGCATCGCCAGGACCCGGCGGTCGATCTGGCCGCTGCGGATGTCCTCGCGACCGCAGGAATAGAGCTCGAGCCGCGGGTCGTTGAGGGCGCGCTGGATCAGCTGCGGCTTCGACATCAGCAGCACCTGGCCGGTGGTCGCCGCGCCCTCGAACGGGTCCTTGCCGGCGGCACGGTAGATCGCGGTCGCCTCGAGCAGCTTCCAGCCGTCGAGGATCGGCTTGGGGTCGATCTTGGGAGCCCCGCGCCCGGCCGGGCGAATCGAGAAGTGCACATGGGGGGCGAGCCGGTCGGTCTTGTCGATCCGGCCGAGGACGGTGCCCGCGGTGACCTGCGACCCCTCCTCGAGCTTTCGCATGTCCATCGTCTGCGGGTCGAAGCGCACGGTGTCGGAGAGGTAGCCCTTGAATGACGCGTAGCCCGGCATCTCGTCGGCGAGCAGCGAGTCGAGCTGGCCCGTGAGGTCGGCGAGCGCAGCGTTGTGCTTGCGCTCCGGGTAGGCGAACAGCCGCTCGCGGGCGTCCTCGGTGTTGGCTGGGGCCCGCTCGGCCGCCCGCTGATCCGGGGCCGCGCGGCGCTTCGCCGCCGGCTTGTCCCGCCTCGTCGCCGGCTCGCCCTTCGCCGCGGCTGCGGTCGGCGCGGCGGCATGCTCGGACTCGCTCACGCGGCTTGGCGCGTGGCGCAGCTGCCTGCCGGCGCTCGCGGGCTCGTCGGGCTTCTCGTCGCCGGGGGTCACGAGCTTGAAGTCGGCGGCGTCGAGGCGGTCGCGCTTCGGCACCGGGTACGCCTCGGCGACCTGGCCGAGCTGGGCGTAGGTGAAGTGGTTGCCGTAGGCGTCGCGCAGGATGATGTAGCGGCCGAGCTCCTTCGACTTGCCGACCTTGGTGATCACCCCGTCGTTGACCGCGACCACCGGGGCGCCCTTGCGGGCGAAGATGTCGATCCCTCGACGTGTGGGTGAGGCTGAGACGACGTCGGCGACGTTGCCGGCGCCGCGCGCGCCGGGCTTCGAGCGCTTCGCCGCCTGGCGTTCGGAGATGTCGTCGGCGTAGCGGGCGTCGGCCGCGACCGGGAAGCGAGCGCCCTCGGTGAGGCCGGTCAGCGAGCCGACCAGGTCGTCGGGCAGGTTGCCGTACTGGCGGGCGTAGAGGAGGACCTCGTCCACGTACCAGTCGGCGTGGTTGTAGGCGAAGATCGCGGTGCGCAGGTCCTCCGCGCCGCCGGCCGCGCGCAGGTAGCGAGCGGCCGCGCAGATCGCGTCCACCGGGTTGTAGGGGTCCTTGCGACCGTCGTGGTTGGCGTCGGTCCCGTACATCTCCCAGGTCGAGGGCAGGAACTGCATCCAGCCGACGGCGCCGGCGGTCGAGACGTTGAGGTTGGTGCCGAAGGCGGTCTCGATCCGGTTGATCGAGGCGAGCACCTGCCACGGGATCCCGTATTGGGTGCCGCAGGCCTGGTAGACCGGGAGCAGGAAAGGCGGGATCGTGAACTGGTCGATGACGAAGTTGGGGACGCCGAGCGGCGCCGGGCCGAAGTCGGCGATCGTCAGGCCGGGGTTGGAGTTGGTCGGCGTGCCGTTGTCGCGGCGCGGGGGAGGCGGCTCCTCGGGGTCGCGCTCCTCGGCGGGCTTGTCGGAGTCGGGCTTGTCGCCGCGGTCGCCGCGATCGGGCTTGTCGGAGTCGGGCTTGTCGCCGCGGCCTCCGTGGCCCCGTCCCCCGTCACCCCGGTCGCCATGGCCCCGCCCGCCGTCGCCCCGACCTCCGTTGCCGGCGGGCCCGGTGGCGCCGCCCTCGGGCTTGACGATCCCGTCGAGCTGGTCGGCCGCCCCGCCGTCGTCGTGACCGGCGTCGTCCTGGTCGGCGTCGTCCTGGTTACCATCGCCCTGGCCATCGCCGTTCGGCGTGGTCGGCGTGGTCGGTGTCGTGGTCGTGGTGCCGGGGGTGGTCGTGGTGCCCGGGGTGGTCGTCGTGGTCGTGCTCGGCGGCGGCGTGCCGATGGTCCCCGATTCCGTCGCGTCGAGCTCGGAGGTGCAGTCGGGGTCCTTCAGGTCGAGGACCCCGTCCTCGTCGTCGTCGACGGTGTTGGAGCACTGCGGCAGGACCTCGACCTGACCGCCGTTGCGACCGTCCGGGGCGTTGAGCTGCGCGCTCCCGTTGCCGGTCCCGACGGCGCTTCCGCCCGCGCCGGCGGTCCCGGCGGCAATGCAGACGCCGAGAAGCGCGAGGCCGAGCGTGAGTGCGAGCCGTCTTCTCATACCCTCATACCCTGGACCGGTTCACCCACCGCGCCCTGCACCCTGCCTGCAACCGCGGAGAAGCTCCTTCTCCTGAGTCGTGAGAAACCTACTTGTTCGTGGGGGGGTTTGCAATCTGGACCGACAGCCCCAACCGTACCCGAGTCAGCCGGATGCATGCGCGAATCGACCGTCGCCTGGCCAGGCGCGGAGCACCGGTCGATGATCTAGGCTGCGCAGCCAGTCGATGGAGGCCTCCGAGGACAGGAGCGGGATCCGCGCCAAGGGCGAGGAGGCGGTGGGCGAGCTCGCCCAGGCGTTGATCGAGAATCCGGTCTTCAACTCGGCTCTGGCCAGCGCCCTGGGGGCGGGTGAGCGGGCGATGTCGGCGCAGCGCTCGGCGCTGGGCGCGCTCAACGTCGCCTCCGGGTCGGACGTCGAGCGGCTCGAGCAGCGGCTGCGCTCGCTCTCCGCCCGGCTCGAGGCGGTCGAGGACCGGCTCGACGAGATGGCGGTCGAGGTCTCGGCGCTCAACCGTCGCCCCGTCGCCGCACCCCCGGATCAGAGCAGGCTCGCGGTCCCTGACGACGACGCCTGAGCCGCGCGCTCGAGGGCGTCGGCGCAGGCCCCGCCGAGGTCGAGTAGGGCGGCCTCGGTCGCCGGCTCGTCGATCTCGCCCGCCGCGGTCTCGGCGACCACCAGCGCGGCCCCCACCGCGATTCCCAGCCGACCGGCGATCGCGAGCAACGCGCAGGTCTCGAGGTCGGCGACCGCAGCCCCGCGCGGCGGGTCGCCCGCTCGGCGCGCGCCAAGCTCATCCCGGCGCCCCGGCGAGGATGGCGCGGGCAGCAGGTCGACGCCGGCGACGGTCACCGGCGCCAC
>WHSW01000236.1 GCA_009379895.1 Solirubrobacterales bacterium | reverse complement strand
GTCGCCGTCTAGTGCCCCGTCCACCAATGCAGCCCGGTTCTGGTGGCTGCAAGGCTTCGCCTGGCGTCGTCCTCGGTCGCCCGAGTAGCGCTGCTACTCGGGCTTCCTGCGTCCTGGCCACGCTCGCCTTTCGCTCGCCAGAAGCGGGCCTGCATTACTGGACGCGGCACTAGTCCGTCCGGTGGCGACTCGCCGGCCTCCGGCACGGCGTGCCTGCTAGCACAGGCCGGCCGCTTGCAGGGCGAGCTCCTTGGTTCGGAACTCGCGGACTCGCTCGAGCTTCCCGCTCCGGAAGTCGTAGACGGCGGCGTATCGCAGGTCGACCTCGATCCCGCTGCCCTTGCCGCGTCCTCGACCCCGCTGGACGGCGACCACGCAGTCCTCGGTCTCGACGACGTCCTCGAAGTCCATCCGCAGGTCCTCGAAGTCGCGTAGCCAGTCGTTCATGTAGGCGAGCACGCCGGCGTGGCCGCGGTAGACCCCCGCATCGGGCGCATCCTCGAGCGCCGTCCACACGATCTCCGGATCCATCCACCGCAGCGCCCGCTCCGGCCCTCCCGCCCGCCAGGCCTCATACGTCCGCGTCACCTTCTCGAGGTTGGCGTGCGACATCTCGCGGTACCCGGGATCCGGCCTAGGGCGCGAGGCGCTCGAGCACCTCGCCGTCGGGGGCGACCGCGACGACGGTCGGCACGAGCGCGATCCCGTACTTGCGAGCGAGGTCGGGGCGGTCGCGGACGTCCACCTTGAGCAGCGGGTCACCGGTCGCCGTCAGGCGCCGGTCCCAGTCCTGGCACTCCGCGCAGAGCGGATGCGTGAACTCGACGAAGCTGCGCGGGGCGCCGTCGAGGTCCGGGAGATCGGAGGGATCGAGGCGATCGTGGTGGGTGCGCGAGATCCCACGCAGCCTTGCCGTCAACCTGTACAGCTCGCAGCCCGCGCAGAATCCCGTGCTCGCCGAGACCAGCGCGAGAAACGCGACCAGCCCGGCGATCGCCGTGCCCGCAGCGGGCACGCCGAGCCACCAAAGCAGCGCGGCCGAGCCGAGGAAGGCCGTGCCCATCGCGTTCGCCAGGCGAGGCGGTCGGGCGTCCTCGAGGCGCCCCTCGCCGAACCGCGGCTGGAGCAGGGTGAAGTAGGCGACGCAGGGGATGCACCAGCGGCGACCGAGGGTGAGCCCGATGAGCAGCTGGGCCGACATGAGCGCCCACGCGAGCGGCCAGCCGAGCAGGACGCCGAGCAGAGCCACGATCCCGGTCGTCGCCTGCCCGAAGCGGGCGGCGCGCTCGTCGATCACGTCGGTGTCGCGCCAGGGGTCGGCGCTGCGCGCGCGGAGCCCGCTTGGGATGGCCGTGGTCACTCGGGCAATAGTGGCAAACCTGATCGGGAGGACCGCGATCCGCGCTCGCGAGCGGACCGGCGGTCGGGCTGAATCGGCGACCGGCCGGACGCGCGCTACTGAAGCGGCAGGTAGACGTCCGTGATCCACTTCGAGGAGTCGGGCTCGCTGCGCGGGTCGGTCACGTAGGTCTCCCAATGCGGTCCGGCGGCCTGCTCGCCGTGCTCGTCGACCCAGCTCAGGAGTCGCTCGCCCGCCTCCCGCAGGCCCTGGAAGTGGCCGATGTGGCGCAACACGGCGGCGCGTCCCGCCGGCAGGCTCGTCCGTTCGGCCGCCCGCAGCTCCTCGACCCCGCCGGGGACCGGGACGCCGAGCTCGATCTCGAGTCGCTCCCCGGTCTTCAGGTACCGGATGAAGGGGGCGCCGGCCGGCGTCACCCCCAGCTCCTCGAGCCGCCCGAACAACGCGGGAAACGCTCGGTCGACCGTCGCCGCCATCCCGGCCGCGTCGGTCACGGCTCGCTCGACGGCCGCCTCCTGCGCGGCAAGCTCGCGGATCTCGGGCTCCTGCGTCACGTGCTCTCCTCCAGCTGTAGGCCAAGGGTTTCAGGCGTAACGACCCCGGCGCGGGGCAGAACTAATCGCGCGTCACCCGTGGGCGCATAGCATCGCGGCGTGCGCGAGATCCGGATCAGGGACACGCTGAGCGGCGAGCCGCAACCGCTCGACCCGCGCCGGCCGCCGCGGGTCGGGATCTACGCCTGTGGGCCGACGGTCTACGCGCGGATCCACGTCGGCAACGCGCGCCCGTACGTGGTCCCGATCCTGCTGCGACGGCTTCTCGTCCACGAGGGCTACGAGCCGACGCTGGCGATCAACATCACCGACGTCAACGACAAGATCTACGACGCGGCCGTGCGGGCGGGCGTGCCTTCCGCCGAGTACGCGACCGAGATGATCGGCCTCTACGTCGCCGACACCGATCGACTCGGGCTCGGGCGCCCCGACGCCGAGCCGCTGGCGACCGAGACGATCGCCGAGATCGTCGCCCTGATCGAGGCGCTGATCGGATCCGGGCACGCCTACGAGTCGGGCGGTGACGTCTACTTCCGCGTGCGCAGCTTCGACGGCTACGGCAAGCTCTCCAATCGCGATCCGGCCGAGATGGACCAGGGTGAGGAGGCGGGCAGCGACCAGCTCAAGGGGAGCCCGCTCGACTTCGCGCTGTGGAAGGCGCGCAAGCCGGGCGAGGACAGCTTCTGGCCCTCGCCCTGGGGGGAGGGACGGCCCGGCTGGCACATCGAGTGCTCGGCGATGGCCGAGAAGCTGCTCGGGGTCGACTTCGAGATCCACACCGGCGGCTCGGACCTCGTCTTCCCCCACCACGAGAACGAGATCGCGCAGACCGAGGCGGCGCGCGGCAAGCCGCTGGCGCGGATCTGGATGCACAACGGCATGGTCCGCACCGCCGAGGAGAAGATGTCGAAGTCGGTCGGCAACATCTTCCAGCTCTCCGAGGCGATCGACCGCTTCGGCGCCGAGGCCGTCGTCGCCTTCTTGACCTCGGGTCACTACCGCCAGCCGCTCGAGTTCTCCGAGGCCGCGCTCGAGCAGGCGTCGGCGCGCCTGGGGCGGATCCGCAACTACCTCGCCGAGGCGCCGGCCGACGCGGCGGCGGGGGAGGCCGTCCCCGATCTGGATCCCTTCGTCGCCGAGGGTCGCGAGCGCTTCCTCGCCGCGCTCGCGGACGACTTCAACACACCGCGCGCCTGGGCGGCGATCTTCGAGCTGGTCGCCGAGGGCAACCGGAGGCCGCTCGCGGGGGCGCGGGCGGCGCTCGCTGAGCTGCTCCCGCTGCTCGGGCTGGAGTCATTGCTCGAGCCGCAATCGCCCGCCGCCGACGACCCCGAGGCCGTACGGCTGCTGGCCGAGCGCGAGCTGGCCCGCGCCGAGCGCGACTTCGAGCGCGCCGACCGGATCCGCGACGAGCTCGCCGCGCGCGGCTGGGCGGTGCGCGACACGGCGGACGGCGCGAGGCTGGTGCGCGCGGATTGAGCGCCGAGGTCGTCTACGGCCGGCGGCCGGTCGCCGAGGCGCAGCGCGGCCGCCGGCGGGTGCGGCGGGTGTGGGAGACGCCCGAGGTCGACGCCGCCGAGCTGACCCGGCGCGCCGGCTCGAGCGATCACCAGGGCATCGTCGCCGAGGTCGATCCCTATCCATACGCCGATCCCGCCGCGATCCTCGAGCCGCACGACGCGCTGCTGGTCGCGCTCGACCAGGTCCAGGACCCGCACAACCTCGGCGCCGTCTGCCGTTCGGCTGAGGCTGCCGGGGCGAACGGGGTGGTGATCCCGGAGCGGCGCGCGGCCACGATCACGCCCGCCGCCTGCAAGGCCTCGGCCGGCGCGGTCGAGCACCTGGCGGTGGCGCGGGTGACGAATCTCGCCGAGTGGCTGCGGCGGGCCAAGGAAGCCGGCGCCTGGAGCTACGGCGCCGAGGCGGGAGCCGCGGCGCCCTACACCCAGACCGATCTCACCGGCAAGGTGGTGCTGGTGCTCGGCAGCGAGGGCAAGGGCCTGCGCCGGCGGGTCGCCGAGACCTGCGACCTACTGGTCTCGATCCCGGTGCGGGGGAGGGTCGCCTCGCTGAACGTCTCCGGCGCCGCCGCGGTGCTCCTGTTCGAAGCCGTCCGTCAGCGCGGCCGCGTGTAGTCCTGCGCCGGACGCTGCCGTAGCGACGGCCTCGGACGGATGCCCGAATCTGCAACGCATCTTGCGCGGCAGCTCGCCGAGGTTGACAGAACTATGCTCATCCGCTTAGACTCCTCGCATAAGGGTGAACTAAAGGTAGAGCTTCGGCCTGCCATTCACCCGAGGAGAGGGCGCCTCTATCGGGAGGTACGGGCGCCACAGGTTCCAACCAACAGATGGAGGACCAGTGGCCGTGCCTACCCAGGAATTCGCATCTACGATGCCCGCGCTCGCCGGCGCCCCCCGGACCGTTCGCCGAGCTGACTCTCAACCAGAGCTTGAGGACACGTATCTGGTCGCGCTCGCCAAGCGGGGGAGCG
>WHSW01000235.1 GCA_009379895.1 Solirubrobacterales bacterium | reverse complement strand
CCCGTCTACACGATCTTCAGCGGGCGGATGGGAGCGGTCGACGAGCGCCTGATCGCCGCCGGCCGGCTGCGACCGCTCGCCGATCCCGCGACGCTCGAGCTGGCCAAGCGCTCCGCCTCGCCCGGCCCCCTTCGGCCGCGCGACCCCGAGCTGCTCGTCGACGCGATCCGCGCGGCGGTGCGATAGTGCCGCCTCGCGCAAGTACCGTCCCGATTTGCGTGAGTCGGCACTAGTGCCGCCGGTCCCGGCGCGGGTGGGGTGCGATGTTCGTCGAAGGTAGACCAGAGGCCATCTACGCGCTGATCGCGTTCATCCTCGCGGCGCTGCTCGCGTGGATGCTCGTGCCGGTCGCGGAGCGGATCGCGTGGCGGATCGGCGCGGTCGACCAGCCCAACGAGCGCAGCCTGCACGAGACGCCGACGCCGAAGCTCGGCGGGCTGGCGATCTTCGTCGCGGTCGTGGTCGCGACCGTCCTCTTCCTGCCCTGGGCCCAGCAGACCCAGGCGCTGCTCGTCGGCGCCCTGGTGATCACGATCGTCGGGGTGCTCGACGACGTCTTCGATCTCCCGGCGCTGGTCAAGCTCGCCGGGCAGATCGTGGCCGCCGCGATCCCCGTGCTCAACGGCGTCAACGCGAGCGTCTTCACCCTGCCCTTCATCGGCGGCGTGAACCTGCGCTCGGTCGAGCTCTTCGACATCGGCCTGATCGGCAACGTCCACCTCGGACACGTGCTGACGATCGTCGGCATCGTCGCGGTGATCAACGTGATCAACCTGATCGACGGCATCGACGGCCTCGCCGCCGGGGTCTGCGTGATCTCGGCCGGGACGCTGGCCGTGATCGCGCTCTCGCTGGAGCGGCCCGGCGCGGGGATCCTCGCGGCGCTGACCGCCGGCGCCGCGCTCGGCTTCCTGCGCCACGGCTTCCCGCCCGCCTCGAGCTTCATGGGCGACACGGGCTCGAACCTGCTCGGCTACCTGCTCGGGGCGATCGCGGTCCAGGGGGCGCTGAAGACCAACGCGGTCGTCGCCCTGGTCTTCCCACTGATCGTGCTCGCGGTGCCGATCCTCGACACCGGCTTCGTGGTCGCCAAGCGGATCAAGTACCGGCGCCCGATCTACCGTGCCGACCGCTGGCACTTCCATCACCGGATGGCGAACATCGGCTTCTCGCAGCGGCGCACGCTGGCCTACCTGTACGGGTGGGCGCTGGTCATGGCGGCCCTGGCGCTGGCCCTGCGCTTCGTCCCCTACAGCGACGATCGCGGCAACTTCGACCCGGCATGGACGGCGGTCATCGTCGCCTGCCTGGTGCTTGCCCTGGCGGCCAGCGCCTACCTGGTGGTCACGCTCGAGATCCTGAAGCTGCGACGGGCGCGGTTTCGCGATCTGCGCGGCGCCCGCGGCGCGGCGCCCGAGGGGTCGGAGGTCGACGAGGGGGTCGCCCGCGAGCTCGAGACGGGCACCTTCGAGGCCGTCGATCCGGAGACCGGCGAGTGGCGGGCCATCGATCCCGAAACCGACGAGTTCGAGCGCGTCGAGCCGCCGTAGCGGGTGTCACAAAGTTGTTACAAGCTGGCCCCGCGGTGCCAGCGGTTCGGCTATAGTCGCGATCCCGCTCGCCGCCGGCTCGCGCCGTTTCGGCCGGCGGGATGCTCTTCTTACGCTCTTTCTGGGAATCGATCGGATTTCGCGACCGTCAGTGTCTGGCCGCAGCTTCAGCTCTTCAGATGACCGAGGGCCCTCCGACGAGGGTGGACGCCGCCACGGCAGGCCTGTCCCTGGTCGTAGCGATGGTCGTCGGGGGGGCGGTCGGGTACGGGCTCGGCTCGCTGGTCGGCCTTGCGATCCCGTTCGGCCTGGTCGGGTTCTTCGCGGGCCTCGGCGCCGGTTTTGCTCTTGTCTACGCTCGCTTTAGAAGGCTCTGACGCCGCCGCCACGAGCGGCCGTCCCGGCGTGCTCCTCCGCTACGCCGACCTCGGGCTGCTGGCGCTCGCCCTGCCGGTGTTCCTGGTCGCCGACCTGCCGCTACTCGGCTACGCCGCGGCGGCGGCCGCCTGGCTCGCCCAGCACGCGATCCTGGCGGGCGCCGGGCGCGCCGCCTCGGCGGCGCTCGCGCGCCGGGACCGCCGTCGCGCCCTGGGCATCATCGGCGCCGCGACCCTGGGCCGGCTCTGGCTGGTCACGCTCGCGATCCTGCTCGTCGGCCTGCTCGGCGCGCGCGAGGACGGGCTCGCCGCGGCGCTGCTCAGCCTCGTGCTGGTCACGGCACATCTGGGCAGCCTGGCGCTGACCAAGCTCCTGTACCCGGATGACGCCCGATGAGCCGCCTGCAGGCGATGAGCAACAAGGCGAAGGTCCTGCTCGGGCTCGGGCTCTACCTCGGGATCACGATCGTCCTCCTGCTCGTCGCGGGCAACGCGGGCAAGAACGACGCCTTCCAGCCCCAGAACGAGTTCAAGCTCGATCCCTGGATCGACATCAACGTCGCCGGGATCGACCTGAGCGTCAACAAGGCGGTCCTCTACCTGCTGCTGGCGAGCGTGCTGACGATCGTGACGATGGTCTGGATCGCGCGGCGCATGAGCACGGATCGCCCCAATCGGGTGCAGATGGCGATCGAGGTCGGCTACGACCTGACCCGCAACAACATCACCGGGGGCAACATGAGCCCGGCGATGGCGGCGCGTTGGTTTCCCTTCATCGCGGCGCTCTTCTTCTTCATCTTCTTCTCGAACATGATCGGCTTCCTGCCGCTGCCGGTCAACACCGAGCACAAGGTCGACGTCTTCGGCCTCGAGCTGCCCTCGTTCGCGCTCTACGCGGCGACGGCGAACCTCTCGATCCCCCTCGTCCTGACGCTGGTCGTCTGGTTCTCCTACCACGTCGAGGGGATCCGCGCGAAGGGGTTCTTCAAGTACCTCGCCAGCTGGCTGCCGCCCGGCCTCGAGGACATGAACCCGCTCGCCAAGGCGTTCATCTTCGTGATCGAGGCGATCTCGCAGTTCGCGCGCCTGATCTCGCTCTCGGTGCGACTGTTCGCCAATATCCTCGCGGGACACCTGCTGCTGTTGTTCATGGGCGGCGGCCTGGCGGTCCTGCTCGGGATCGCCGCGCTCGGCGTGCTCACCTTCCCGCTCGCGTTCTTCTTCTTCATCCTCGAGGTGGGGCTGATCGCCACCCTGCAGGCGTTCATCTTCGCGATCCTGACCGCGATCTACCTCGGCGGGGCAACCGCCGAGAGCCACTAACCAGGCACAAGCAAAGGAGCAATCAATGGACGTAGTGATTCCGCTCGCGCAGGCGGCGGAGGGCATCACCGACGCCGGCGTAACCGATGCCGGCAAGGCGATCGCGCTCGGCATCGGCGCCGGGCTGGGCTCGATCGGAGCCGGGATCGGCATCGGGTTCATCTTCGGCAAGGAGATCGAGTCGGTCGCCCGCCAGCCCGAGATGAAGGACGAGCTGCAGTCGATCCGCTGGCTCGGCTTCGCGCTCACCGAGGCGGTCGCCTTCTACACCTTCATCTTCGGCCTGATCGCCTTCTTCCTCTAGGAACGTGGAGCTCCTTGGAGACATAGGCGTCCTCCTGCTCGCTCAGGCCGAGCAGGCCGAGGACGAGGGCGGCAGCTTCCTGGTCTCGCCGGGCCTGGGGCTGATGATCTGGACGCTGATCCTCTTCCTGCTCACCATGTGGGTGCTGGCGAAGTTCGCCTTTCCACCGATCCAGCGGGCGCTCGAGAAGCGCGCCAACGCGATCCGCGAGAACATCGAAGCCTCCGAGCGCCAGCGCAAGGAGGCCGACGAGCTGCTCGAGGAGTACCGCCAGCGGCTGCGCGAGGCGCGCGAGCAGGCCGACGACATCATCGCTCGGTCGCGCAAGGCCTCCGAGGCGGCGGTCGCCGAGGCGACCTCGGACGGCCGGGCCAAGCGCGAGGAGCTGGTCGCCGCAGCACGCAAGGACATCGAGACCGAGACCAGGCGCTCGCTCGAGCAGATCCGCAGGGAGGTCGCCGACCTGACCGTGCTCGCCACCGAGAAGGTGACCCGCAAGACGCTCGACGAGGCGGACCAGAGGCGACTGGTCGACGAGGCCCTCTCCGAGGTCGACTTCTCGGCCCTGGCGGGGAACGGTGCGGAGGAGCGCAGGTAGGCATGGAGGAGCTCGCGCGCGTCTACGCGGACGCCCTGTTCGAAGCCGGGAGGGACCGCGGCGACCTCGACCAGCTGCGCGACGAGCTCGGCGAGTTCGCCGATGCGCTCAGCCGGAGCCGCGATCTGCAGGTGTTCCTGTTCAGCCCCTACTTCTCCTCGACCGAGAAGGGCGACGGCATCCGCACGGCGGTCTCGGGCGCCTCGGAGGAGTTCGTCAACTTCCTCGAGTTGCTCGCCGAGAAGCACCGAATGCCGGT
>WHSW01000234.1 GCA_009379895.1 Solirubrobacterales bacterium | reverse complement strand
GTCGCGGCGCCCAGGTAGGTCGCCAGGCGCAGCGGCACGTGCGAGAACGCGAAGATGCCGTCCAGGGCGCCCGCGATGCGCCTGGCCAGGCGGATGCGCGACGGGCCGTCGGCGCGCGCCTCGTCGCCGGCGGGCCGGGAGCGGCCCCGCGCGACGGGGCCCTGCCCGCGAGTGGCAGCCTCCGCGTCCCCGGAATCCCGGTGCTGGCCGGCCCTCGCTCCAGCCCCGGGCGCGGCCGCCTCCGGGCCCGGTGCCGGACTCGGCGCCCGGGCCACCACCGCGGGCTCGGAGGTGGCGTCGTCGCCCGAGCCGCACGAGCCAAGCCCGACGGCGAGCAGGGCGAGGACGAGAGCTCCGATTGGCGATCTTGCGGTCATCTCGAGCACCTCCTTGGCTCGAACGGAGAGGGCGGGATTCGAACCCGCGAGAGAGCTTGCGCCCCCTACTCGCTTAGCAGGCGAGTGCCTTCAGCCACTCGGCCACCTCTCCTGGGGTAGCGATGTCCCGCTTGTTCAAGCCGATTTCTCGCCCTTGAACCGGGAGTCGCCAGCGGCGCCATCGGCCAGATCGGGGCTCGTTGGGCCATTCGTTGGGCCAAACGACCCTACCGAGTCCACCGTCTCGGGCTCTCCGGCGAATCGCATCAGACGCCAGATTAGCGCCTGGCCGCCCGCCTGCCGCTGAACGACCTGCGCATAGATAGAGAGCGTCACGCGAGCGTCGGCGTGGCCGAGCTGCGCCATCACCCAGCGGGGATTCCGGCCCGCCGCAAGCGCGAGGCTGGCGAAGGTCCTCCGCAGGGTGTGGGGTGTGACGCGATCCGGGAGCAGTTGCTCACCGTCCTCGGCCCGCTTTCTGTTCGCGCGCTCGACCGCCCCGGCGAGCAGCGACCCAACTCTACCCCGGGTGTGTCGGCGCCCGGTGCTCGTTGGAAACAGCGGTGCCCTCGCCCCGATCGGGCGCCCGAGGGCCTCCATCGCCGCCACGTGTTGAACCAGCTCGTCGCGTAGGTACATCGTCAGCTCGACGTCGCGCCTGCCCGAGTCGGTCTTTGACTCGGGGATGCGCCACCGGCCGCCCGCGAGGTCGAAGTCCCCGCGATCGGCGGCGATCGCCTCACCCACCCGCGGCCCCGCCAGGCAGAGGAGCGCCAGCAGAGCGCGCCGGCCCACCTGCTGGTGCCGCGGCAGCTCCGCCTCCCACGCGCCCGCCGCATCGAGCAGATCGCCGACCATGTCCAGCTCGAGGAAGGACCGCGGCGCCTTGCGCTCCCTCATTCTCCGCCGGCGTCCGCGGGCCGGGTTGGCATCGAGCAGGCCGTACTCGACCGCATCGTCCAGGACCTGGCCCAAGACACCGAGCACCATGTTCACCGACCGTGGCGACAACCCGCGACCCACGAGCGTCTGGCGAAACTCGTCGACCCGCTTCGGGTCGATGTCCGCCGTCGGCTCCCGCGCAAGGTCACCGAGCACGTAGTCGAGGCGCCAGCGGTAGTCCGCCCGGGCGTTCGGCTTGAGCTCACCCTCCTTGCGCTGCCACCAGCGCGACGCGGTCAGGTGAACGGTCTCGGAGCGATCCGGGCCCGCCTCGGCGCGCGGCGGACGCCAGGTGCCACGCTCGATCTTGCCCATGATCCGCTCCAGCTCGACCCGCGCGCGCTCCCGGTTCCATCCCTCGTGGTTGGTCCCGAGGTCGATCCGGTACCGCCGCCCTCGATCGCGGACGCGAAGGCGCCAGGTCACGGTTCGCCCGTCCCTCCACTCGTACGACTCGATCGTGCCCGTTCGGGGCCGCGGCATGAAGCCGAGGGTACCGCTCTCGTTATGGACGCTCACCGGGCAGGGGCAGCAGCTTCACGCGTTCTGCGGAAACACGCCGGCGCCGGGGGCGCTCGGCCGGCTGAAGCCGACGCCGTTCGATCCACTCCTCGACCCCCTGGCCTGTGAACCGAAGCGGGGCCCGCGGGTCGTCGCCCACCTTGACCCCGCCGAGCTCGGCGGCGTGCTCGCGCACCCAACCCTCGCCGAGTGAGAGCCACTGCGCGACCTCGGCAACCGTCAGCAGCCGCTCTGAGCCGCCCGCATCGATCAGGCGACCGTTGATCCCAGCCGCGCTCACGAGCGCGACACCTCTGCTAGCCCCGAGACCGCCTCCGCCGCTCGCTCGGCGATCGCGTCGATCAGCTCCTGTGGGAAGGTCAGGGCCAGTGCCACCGTCGCCGCGCCATTACCGTCGGGCGCCCCGAAGTCCGCTCCCCCGCCTGGGTTCAAGGGCGTCTGCGATCCGGGCGTTCCCACGCTGCCTCCTCCTCTGGGTTCTACCGCGAGGGGTGGCGACAATTCGTCGCCCGCGGGATGGGAAGGAACGCCCCGGGGTAAGCACTCGGCTTGTGCAGATCCCCTTTTGCGGCCGGCACAGTGCCTAGCTTTTGAGCTATGCCAGCCACTCACACACAACCGAGGCGACCGCCGGTGCCCGAGCTTCCCGGTGAGCGCTCCGCGCGCCACTTCAACGCCGCGCCCGCGCTCCGCAAGACGAGGTGCAACCGGCGTCGGCAGCCGACGTCCTACGTGATCACGCGCCGGCGCTGTCCACAGCTCTTCGCGCTCCTCGGCGAGGTTGTCGCCTACAGCCGCGCCGCGGCGCTCAGGGCTTCGTGCCGCTTACACCCGCGGCTCGTCGGCGCTGACGAGCTCGTCGCCATCCCGACCCGCGCCCTGTCGCTCTCGCCGTCGCTCGGCACGCCCCCGTCGAGGTCGGGAGCCGTTGTCGTGCCTTCGAAGGCGGCGGATCACGAAGGCGGCGGGAGCCGCTGACGATGCAGGCGCTCGGGTTCCTGGTCCTGCTGTTGGCGATCCTCGCCGTCGTCGGCGCCCTCGGCCCGGGGGCCGCGGGCGCGATCGAGATGGCCATCGGCGCGGTCATCCTCATCGCCCTGGTCTTCGCCGGCGGTGATCGCGATCAGCGCGATCGCCGAGGCGATCGCGAGCCGCCGTCGCGGCGAGGTCGTCCGCCTTGCGCTCGATCGCGAGCCCGCCGGGGGGGCCGGCGGCAGCGGCCAATGGCGCCGGCACGAGGCTTTCGCCCTCGCGCGGCCAGCGGTCTCCGGGTCGGGCGCCGGCGATCGCGACCCTGTCCCCGACACCGCTGGCAGCGACGACCAAGCCGCGGGCGAGACCGGCGCACATCCGTCTGCGGCGCCACTCGCGCCGCTTCGGGAGCGCCCGCATCGGCGCGATCTCCAGGCGGCGCCGGCGGTCGATCTCTCCGACCCCGAGCGCCTCAACCGAGTCCTCGAGGAGCTCGACGCCCTGCCCGGCCTGGAGGCGGTCGCAGATCAGGTGCGTGCGATGGCGCAGCGGGTCCTGGTCGACAAAAAGCGCCGCGCGGCCGGGCTCGCGGTGACGCCGATGGAGGTGCATGCGATCTTCGCCGGGCCGCCGGGCACGGGCAAGACGACGGTCGCGCGCGCTTGGGGGAGGGTGCTGGGCGCGCTCGGGCGCCTGCCGCGCGGGCACGTGGTCGAGGTCTCGCGCCGCGACCTCGTCGCCGGCTACGTCGGCCAGACGGCCGAGCGCACCGCCGCAAAGCTCGACGAGGCGCGCGGCGGGGTGCTGTTCATCGACGAGGCCTATGCGCTGGCGAAGGAGGGCGCAGGCGACTTCGGCGCCGAGGCGACCGAGGAGATCCTCAAGCGGATGGAGGACGAGCGCGACAACCTCTGCGTGATCGCGGCCGGCTATGAGCGCGAGATCGACCTATTCCTCGACTCCAATCCCGGCCTTCGCTCGCGCTTTGCCCGCATGGTCCGCTTCGCGGACTACCCCGCCGAGGCCCTGATCGAGATCGCCCGCACCCAGGCCGGGCGGCTCGACTACAACCTCGACGCCGACGCCGACGCGGTGCTGCGCCGCCGACTTGCAGCCCTGCTCGCAGCGCCGCCCACCGGCTGGGCCAACGCGCGCTCGATCAGGCAGGTCCTCGACCAGGCGATCGAGGCCCAGGTCACCCGGCTCGCCGACCGGCCAGAGCCCAGCCGCGAGGAGCTGGCGACCCTGACCGCCGTCGATCTCGGGCTGGCGCTGGCCCGCTCGTTCGGCGAGCCCGGCGGGGGCCTCTAGGCAATCCTGCATTTGGGTAACGGCTTCGCTCCACCCGACGGGGGACGGTAGGACGCGACCGCCGCACTGCAGAGCGCCTGCAGCGCGCTCCCGATTCGTCTCTATGAAGAAGGGCTCCGCGTCAAGTAGCGCTTGGTAGTTCGTCGTCAGGGTCCTCGTGCGCGTCGTAGGTGCGGAGCAGCGCTCATGTCTCTATGGCCTCCTCGGCGGGAGGATCAGGCGAAATTGGATGCTTCGCTCGCGGGCGCATGTCCAAAAAGGGCGGTCAGGCCGCCAGACGAAAAGCGGCGCCTCGGGGAGCGAACTCCTGGTTGCGGGT
>WHSW01000233.1 GCA_009379895.1 Solirubrobacterales bacterium | reverse complement strand
CGCGGGCGATCCTCGACGACTCCCCGTCCCATGCGCTCCATCAACTCGGTCGAGGCGGCGGGCGTTCGGGCCTCGTTCGTGGGGGTTCACGAGCTTCGCGAGGGCAAGATCACGGCACTCCGCCACTACTTCTCCGACCTCGAGACGCTGCGCGCCGCGGCCCGCCTCGTCGATCGAACTCGAGGCTGAGTACGCCGGCCCGGGTGAACTGCCGAGAACGTCTACGTGGCCGGTACTGAGGAGATCGCGTGATCGGCACGGATGAGGCTCGCCCCGGCTCGCAATAAACAGGTGAACCGAACCTCTCCGACGTCAACAGGAGGCGACCCATGCGCTCAGACCTCCCGACATCCAATCCCCGTCCCCGCTCCGGCCGATCGAGCGGCAGCGACGTGATCGCCGCCGAGCGTGAGCTGCTCGCGCGCCGCTCGCAGGCACTGGAACGCCTCCGCCCGGCGCTTCGAGGCCTCGCCGAGGAGCTCGCCCAGGAGCGCCAGCGCAGCGCGGTCCTGCGCCAGGAGCTGAATCGCGTTCGTCGCGATCTCGCCGTCGCCCTCGACCAGCGCTCCGCGTAGCCCGGCCGGCCTCGCCCGGAAGCCTCACGCGGGCCCGTCGCCGCGGCGGGACTTCGACCCGAAGCGCGTCGGGTCGAAGGGCCGCAGGCTTCGCGGGGGCTCCTCTCCCGCGAGCAGCGCGGCGACCGCGTCGGCGGTCGCAGGGGCGAGCAGGATGCCGTGCCGCCAGTGGCCCGTCGCGACGACGAGCCCCTCGATCGCCCCGGGGCCGATCAGCGGCGCGTTGTCGGGGGACGCGGGGCGCAGTCCAGCGATCGCCTCCGCGAGCTCCAGCTCGGCGATCTCGGGGAGTGCCCTGTAGGCCTCGCGCAGGAGGTGGTGGACGCCGCCCGCCGTCACGGTGACGTCGAAGCCGCGCTCCTCCGCCGTCGCACCGACGACGAGCCTGCCGTCGCCACGCGGGACGAGGTAGACCCACTCGGTGACAACGATCCGCTCGCAGACCGGCCGCTCCTCCGGGCCCCGCAGCGTGATGATCTCCCCCTTCACCGGCCGCACCGGCGGGCGGGCCTCGGGCGGAAGCCAATCCGCGACCCCCGACCAGCAACCGGTGGCGAGCACCACCGCACCCGCCCGATGCTCCCGTCCGTCGGCGGTTCGCGCGCCGCAGAGGCGGCCGCCCTCGATCAGCGCGTCCGTCACCTCCGCGCCCGCGACGACCTCCGCCCCCTCGCGCTCGAGGGCCTCCTCCAGCGCGGCGATCAGGGCGCGCGGATCCGCCTGCGCCTCGTGGGCGGCGTGGACGCCGGAGCCGGCGGCGGGCGCCAGGCCGGGCTCGAGCCGCCGGCACTCGACAGGGCCCACCCAATCGGCTTTGAGTCCCAGCCTGAGCTGGAGCTCGTGGCGGCGGCGGAGCTCTGCGACCTCGTCGCGGTCGAGGGCGACGTGGAGCGCCCCGCAGCGCCGGTAGCCGACCGGCCGCCCCGAAGCCCGCTCGAGCTCGGCCGCGAAGCCCGGCCAGCGCTCGGCCGAGGCGAGGTTGAGCTCGACGATCGGCTCCTCGCCCCACGACGCCTCGCCGACCGGGGCGATCATCCCGCCCGACGCCCACGTCGCGCCCGAGCCGGGCGCGCCCCGCTCGACCACTCGCACCTGGAGCCCGCGCCGGGCGGCGCGCCACGCGCACGCAAGCCCGATCGCGCCCGCGCCGACGATCACGGCGTCGGGCGCCGCTCTCTGTTCGCCGCCGGGAGCCACGGGGCAAGTGTGGGCGCTCCCCGGCCCTCCGCATCGGTGCTGCCTACGGAGCTCCGGTCAGTAGTGGGAACGTAGCCGACACCGGTAGCCCGACTCGATGGCCGCGGCCGGCCGATGGGCGAAGCTTCGCCTCAAGGAGTCGCGACGAAAGCGAGGCCGAGATGCGCGGATCACCGTTCTTCGAGGGCGTCCGCCAGGTCGAGCTGACCTACGCGGGCGAGAGCACCTCGATGCCGATCTTCTACTACGAGGGCAGCGCGATCACCGCCCTGTTCGCGGCCCGGCTCGGAGCGCTGCGGCGGCTGCTCCCCGACCCCGGCTTCGTCCCCGCCCGCCTCGCGCCCGGGCTCGGCGTCGTCGGCGTGTCGGCGTTCGAGTACCGCGACACCGACATCGGCCCTTACAACGAGCTCGCGGTCTCGGTGATCCTCAACCACCCGCCCCACCTCGCGAACGCCCCGGGCCGGGCCCTCGCGCGGGCGCTCCGCCGGCGCCAGATCCACGCCTACGTCCACCACCTCCCGGTGACCACGGAGGTGGCGCGCGTGGGCGGAATCGACTTCTACGCCTACCCGAAGTTCATCGCCGCGATCGACTTCTCCGAGGAGGACGACGGGGTCGCCTGCCGGCTCGCCGAGGGCGCCGCCCACATCCTGACCCTGCGCGGTAGGCGGACCACGGCCGCGCGAAGCCGAGAGATGCAGGTCTTCAGCCACCTGTGGATGGACCGCCAGCCGCAGAGCGCGGAGCTGAAGCTGAACGCGCTCGAGCTCGGGATGACATCGAGGCCGGGATCGGCCGAGCTCGAGCTCGGCTCGGGCGAGCACCCGATCTCCCACGAGCTGGCGCGCCTGCTGGTCGGCCGGCGGGCGTTCCACTACCAGCGGATGCCGAGCTTCGAGGCGATCCTCTATGGGCCCGAGCACCTCACCCTGCCGCTGCTCGAGCGGGCGCGCGAGGCGACAGCGGCGAGCCCGGCCCGGGCGGCGTAGCCGAGGTGGGGTGATGGGGGCGGCGGCGCGGGCGGGGAGGGCGCCACTGAGCGAGGTCCTCCCTCGCTTCCTGGCGAGCGACGACGACCGTAGGCTGACCGCGCTCGAGCGCCTCCGCGGGCGGATGCGCGAGCTCGGCGACCGCCACATCCGCCCCCGGGCCCTCGAGATCGACCGCCGCGCCGAGACCGACGCCGGCTACTTCGACTGGGAGGCGGTGCAGGCCGGCCTGCGCTACGGCGTGCTTGGGCTCACGGTCCCCAGGAGCTCGGGAGGCGAGGGCGCCCTCGCCCTCGAGGCCTCGCTCGCGATCGAGGAGCTCAGCGCCGCGTGCCCCGGGGTGGCGAGCGTCTTCGGCGCCCACGCGCTCGGGATCGCACCCCTGCTGGTCCTCGGCGGCCCTGCCCACTGGGAGGGCGCGCTGCGCGCGACCGCCGACGCCGAGCGCGAGGGGCGGCCGCTCTTGATGGCGCTCGCGATCACCGAGCCCGACGCCGGAACCGACGTCCAGGACCCCGAGCTGATGCGCCGGGCGCGCTTGTCGAGCAGCGCTCGGCGAATCCGCGGCGGCTACCGCCTCTCCGGCACCAAGCGCTTCATCTCCAACGGCAGCGTCGCCCGCTGGATCAGCGCCTTCATGCCGACCGACCCGCGCCAGCCGGCCGAGACGGCGACGGGGTTCCTTGTCGACACGGAGAGCGACGGCTTCGCGGTCGCCCGGGTCGAGCACAAGCTGGGCCAGCGTGCCTGCCCGGCGGCCGAGCTTCACTTCGACGACGTCTTCGTCCCCGAGGAGCTCGTGATCGGGCGCGAGGGGGACGGCCTCGCCGCGACGATGATGACGCTCGCCCTCTCGCGCGGGCCGGTCGGGGCGATCGCCACCGGCATTGCCCGAGGCGCGTATGAGCGCCTTAGCGCCTGGCTGACGACGGCCGTCGAGGCGGAGGGCCTGCTCGAGCGCCAGGAGGTTCGCCTCGCGCTCGCGGCGATCGTGGAGGAGATCCGGCTCGCGCGCCAGGCGTACGTCGACGCGGCGATCGAGCTCGAGCTTGCGGGGGTCGGGCGTGCCCTCGCCCACCCCGCCCTCCAGGCGGCGGGCCTCGTGCCCCGCACGATCCGCCGCCGCCCGCGCGCTCGCCGGTGGGCCTCCTCGGCCCGGGCGCGCGAGCTGACCGCCTCGCTGGTTCGCAGCAGCACCAGCGCGCGGGAGGCGACGCGCTCGCTGGCGCTCGCCTCGCTCGCCAAGGCGCGCGGCGCCGACGTCGCAATGCGGGTCACCGGCCTCGCCCTGGAGATCGCCGGCCTGGGCGCCGGCCCGGTGCGCGCCGAGCTCGAGAAGCTCTGGCGTGACGCGAAGCTGACCCACATCTACGAGGGCACGAACCAGCTCAACCGGCTCCAGGTCTACCGCGGCCTGTGCCTCGGCGAGACGATGCCGGCGGTGCTGCCCAGCGCCCGGAGGCGTCGCCCGCCGCGGTTCGCAAACGGAGCGATCCCTTGAGCGTCGCGCGACTGAGTACCGCCGAGCGGCGGGACCTGGCCGAGGCCGCCGCCGACCTCGCCCGCCGGCGCCTCGCCCCCCTCGCCCCCGAACTCGACCGCGGGGAGGGCGCCGCGTTCGACGAGTGCTGGGCGGGCGTCCGCGAGCTCGGCCTCGAGCGGGCGCTGCTCGCGGACGAGCTCGGCGGGGCGGGGCTCGCGCCCGGCGACATCCTCGCGCCGCTCGAGGCTCTCGCCTAGGCCGACGGCGGCATCGCCCT
>WHSW01000232.1 GCA_009379895.1 Solirubrobacterales bacterium | reverse complement strand
ATCAACCCGATCGCCATGGACCAGGGCCTTCGGTTCGCGATCCGCGAGGGTGGCCGGACCGTAGGCTCGGGGGTCGTTACCGAGATCCTCGAGTAGCGAATCGCAGGGAGCCGGTCACGAGGCCGGCTCTTCGTTTGAAGTAACGGATACGACCGGGGCGCTGTCCCCCTTTTGGACGGCGCCCCTTTTGCGCCCAAGGAACCAAGCGGAGGCAAAAGCCAGAAGTGGCGACACTCGCAACCAACAAGATTCGAATCCGCCTCAAGGCGTACGACCACGACGCCATCGATCGCGCTGCCCGCGAGATCGTCGAGACGGCCACCCGCACCGGCGCCTCGGTGTCCGGGCCCGTGCCGCTGCCGACCGATCGCAACATCTACTGCGTGATCCGGTCGCCGTTCAAGGACAAGGACTCGCGCGAGCACTTCGAGATCCGCACCCACAAGCGCCTGATCGACATCCACCAGCCGACGCCGAAGACGATCGACTCGCTGCAGCGCCTCGACGCGCTCCCGGCCGGAGTCGACATCGAGATCAAGATCTAGGCGGTGATGGGCGCGATCGTCGGCAAGAAGGTCGGAATGACTCAGGTCTTCACCGAGGACGGCACGCGCGTGCCGGTGACCGTGATCGAGGCGGAGCCGAACACCGTGACCGCGGTGCGGATCCCCGATCGCGACGGCTACGCCGCGGTCCAGCTCGCCGGGCTGCCGACGCGCGAGCGCAAGCTCAACAAGCCCGAGCTCGGTCATCTCAAGAAGGCGGGCGCCCCGCCCTCGGCGAAGCTGGCTGAGTTCCGCGATCAGGCGCCCGAGGCGCAGATCGGCGAGCGGCTGACGGTCGAGCAGTTCGAGCCGGGCCAGCGGGTCAGGGCCTCGGCGACCGCGATCGGCAAGGGCTTTCAGGGGACGATCAAGCGCCACAACTTCAGCCGCGGCCCGGTCTCGCACGGCTCGCACAACGTCCGCGCCCCCGGCTCGATCGGCGCCAGCGCCGACCCCGCCCGCGTCTTCAAGGGCACCAAGATGCCCGGCCGGATGGGCGGCGGGCGGGTGACCCAGCGCGGCCTCGAGGTGTTCGCGGTCGACGCCGAGCGCAACCTGCTGCTGCTGCGCGGCGCGGTGCCCGGCCCCCGGGGCGGCGCCGTGGAGGTGCGCGACGATGGCTGAGCGCAAGCCCGCCGCGATCAAGGCGACGACGCTCGGCAAGCAGGCGAAGAGCGACTTGCCCGCCGCCGTATTCGGCGAGGACTTTCACGAGAGCCTGGTTCACGAGACCGCGCGCGCCGACCTGGCCGCGCGCCGGCGGGGCACCGCCTCGACCCTGGGCCGCGGCGAGATCGCGATGACGACCGCGAAGGCATGGCGCCAGAGGGCACCGGCCGCGCCCGCGCCGGGGCGCTCAGCGTCCCTCACCGTCGCGGCGGCGGGGTGGCCTTCGGGCCCAAGCCGCGCAGCCACACGGTCAAGGTCAACCGCAAGGCTCGCCGCCGGGCGCTGCGCTCGGCGCTCTCCGTGCACGCGACCCGGGGCAGCGTCGCGGTGATCGACGGCTCGGGCTTCGAGGCGCCCTCGACCAAGCGCGCGGTCGAGGCGCTGGCGAAGTGGGAGCCGAAGGGCTCCGTGCTGGTCATCCTCGACGCCGGCGAGACCGCGGCGGCGAAGAGCTTTCGCAACCTTCCGCGCGTCACCGTGCTGCAGGCGAGCGCCGCCGCCGTCGCCGACGTCCTGGGCGCCGGTTCGCTGGTCATCTCCGAGGCGTCCCTGCCGACGCTCGAGGCGCGCTGCGCGGACGTGAGCCGAAGCTCCGCCGACCCGCGCACCCCCGCAGGCGGAGCCGAGGAGGTGGCGCGGTAATGGATGCCAGGCAGGTGATCTTGGAGCCGGTGGTGTCGGAGAAGAGCTACGCCCTGATGTCGGACGGCAAGTACACATTCCGGGTCGACGACCGCGCGCACAAGACGCAGATCCGCCACGCGGTCGAGGAGATCTTCGACGTCGCCGTGGTCGAGGTGCGGACGATCAAGGTCCCCTCGAAGCCGAAGCGCCGCGGGCTGCACAGCGGGCGCACCCGAAGCTGGAAGAAGGCGATCGTCGAGCTCGCGCCCGGCGAACGGATCGAGCTGTTCGAGGGCGCGGCGGTCGCCGAGTGAGCGGGCGGCAGGCAACAGGCAGAGACGGGATCTTCAGACCATGGCGATGAGAAAGACCAAGCCGACCAGCCCGGGCCGGCGCTTCGCGACCTATCAGGCCCGCGACGAGGTGACCGCGAAGCGGCCGCACAAGGCCCTTACCAAGGGCAAGGGCAAGAGCGGCGGGCGCAATACGCACGGCCGGATCACGGCGCGCCACCGCGGCGGCGGGGCCAAGCGCCGCTACCGCGAGATCGACTTCAAGCGCGTCAAGGACGGCGTGCCGGCGAAGGTCGCGACGATCGAGTACGACCCCAACCGGACCAGCTACATCGCGCTGCTCCACTACGCCGACGGCGCCAAGAGCTACATCCTCGCCCCGCAGGGCCTCGCCCCCGGGGCGACCGTCCAGTCCGGCGAGGGCGCCGACATCCGGACCGGCAACTCGCTCGCCCTGCGCGCGATCCCGACCGGCACCGTGGTCCACAACGTCGAGCTCGTGCCCGGGCAGGGCGGCAAGCTCGGCCGCTCGGCCGGCTCGGCGATCCAGGTGGTCGCCAGGGAGGGCGAGATGGTGACCCTGCGCCTGCCCTCGTCGGAGGTGCGGCTGGTGCGCGCCGACTGCCGCGCGACCGTCGGCACGCTCTCCAACTCCGAGCACCAGAACGTGAAGGTCGGTAAGGCGGGCCGCAGCCGCCACAAGAACAAGCGCCCGCAGACCCGCGGCGTGGCGATGAACCCGGTCGACCACCCGCACGGCGGCGGCGAGGCTCATCACACCCCGGGCGGCCACCCCGAGACCCCTTGGGGCAAGCCGACGCTCGGCTACCGCACCCGCAAGAAGGGCAAGCGCTCCGACGCGATGATCATCCGCGGCCGCCGCCGGGGCAAGAAGAAGTCGAGGTAGATGGACAGTCATGGGTAGATCGACGAAGAAGGGCCCGTGGGCCGAGGAGCGCCTGATGGCGCGGATCGGGCGGATGAACGAGGCCAATCAGAAGCAGATGATCAAGACCTGGTCGCGGACCTCGACCGTGTTCCCCGAGATGGTCGGGCACACGATCGCCGTCCACGACGGCCGCAAGCACGTGCCGGTGTTCATCTCCGAGTCGATGGTCGGCCACAAGCTCGGCGAGTTCGCGCCGACCCGGTCGTTCCGCGCGCACGGCGGGAGGGAGCGCTGAGCGAGCCGATGGCGACGCGCGACGACAACAGCCCCGAGGCGCCGACGGTGCGGGCGAAGGCCCGCTACGTCCGCGTGGCGCCGCGCAAGGCGCGCCTGGTCGCCGACCAGGTCCGCGGCC
This sequence comes from Solirubrobacterales bacterium, assembly GCA_009379895.1. GTDB lineage: Bacteria > Actinomycetota > Thermoleophilia > Solirubrobacterales > 70-9 > WHSW01. The sequence continues at coordinate 1,097 of WHSW01000232.1, read as the reverse complement.
TGCCGGTCGACGAGGCGCGCACGCTGCTGCGCTTCTCGCCCCGGGGCGCGGCTCGCGATCTCACCCGGCTGATCGACTCCGCCGCGGCCAACGCCGAGGCCAACCACGACCTGATCGCCGACGAGCTGCGGATCGCCGAGATCCGCGTCGACGAGGGCCCGACGCTGAAGCGCTGGCGCGCCCGCGCACGAGGTCGCGCGACCCGGATCGACAAGCGAACCAGCCACCTCTCGGTGGCGCTCACCCCGACGCCCGACGCCTAGGACCTAAAGAAAGCGCAGAGAAGAAGCAGATGGGACAGAAGATCCACCCCGAGGGCTTTCGCGTCGGCTACATCCACGACTGGAAGTCGAACTGGTTCAACGAGCGCCAGTTCGCCGACTACCTGCTCGAGGACATCGCGATCCGCGACCACATCGAGAACAAGCTCTCCCACGCGGGGCTGTCGGACATCAACATCGCCAAGCAGCGCGGCGAGATCACGGTCGACATCCACACCGCCCGGCCCGGCATCGTGATCGGCAAGTCGGGCGCCGAGGTCGACGCCCTGCGCCGCGATCTGCACCGGATCACCAACAAGCCGGTGAAGGTCAACATCCGCGAGATCAAGCGCCCCGAGCTCGACGCCAAGCTCGTCGCCCAGTCGATCGCCGAGCAGCTGCAGGGTCGGGTCGCCTTCCGCCGCGCGATGAAGCGCGCGCTGACCTCGGCGATGCGCTCCGGCGCCAAGGGCGTCAAGGTCCAGGTCTCCGGGCGCCTCGGCGGCGCCGAGATGGCCCGCACGCAGGTCTACCTCGACGGCAGCGTGCCGTTGCACACGCTGCGCGCGGACATCGACTACGGCTTCGTCGAGGCGAAGACGACCACCGGCCGGATCGGCGTCAAGTGCTGGATCAACAAGGGCGAGGTGATGCCCGAGGGCTTCGGTGCCGGGACCGACGAGGAGGAGCTCGGACCGCGCTCCTTCCGCCGCCGGGGCGGCAACGATCGCGGCCGCGGCGGTCAGCGCGGAGCTGGACGCCCGCGGCGAGTCGATGACCATCGCGACCGCCTGCTCGGCAATCAACTACGCGCTCGGCTACGCCTACGACCTGATC
>WHSW01000231.1 GCA_009379895.1 Solirubrobacterales bacterium | reverse complement strand
CGAGGCGAGCGTGCGTCCGAGCCTCGCGGTTGTCTCGAGGCCGAGCAGCCGCGAGCGCCAGCTCCCGCCGCCGTGGCTCGCGCCGCCGTCTCTGTCGCGCGAAACGGAGAGAAACGAGACCAATCCCTCGCGGCGCAGGAACACGGCCCACCAGATCCCGGCGGTGACCAGGAAGGCGACCATCGCCCCGACGTCGTCGACCAGCGAGGCGATCACCGTGGTCGCGAACAGGACCACCGCCAAGAGCGCCGCGTAGACGAGCTTTGCGATCAGCGCTCCCGCAAGGGTCCCGCCCCAGAGCGCGAAGGCGGCGCGGCCGCGCTCGCCCAGGGCGGGCATGAACAGCGCCAGCGGCGTCATCAAGACCAAGACGAAGGCGACCGCCGTCTGGACCAGCAACCGCAGTGCCAGCCACGCCAGCAGGCAGATGCCGCCGAGCAGCCCGAGCGCGATCACGACCACCAGCGGCAGCCGGGTCCAGGCGCCCTCGTCGCCCTGGATCGCGAAGTAGGAGGAGTAGGGGGCGTCGTCGGTGTGCTCGTCCCAGAGCTTCTCGCGCGCGAGCGAGCCCGGGGAGCTGCGTAGGTAGAGCTCGGCGTTGGTGCGCGGCGCCGGCAGCGTCGCGGCGAGCTGCTCGCAGCTCACGTCGGCCCCAGCGTCGTCGGCCGCCTGAAGCTCGGCCCAGCGCTTGGGCGGGAGCTGCGCCAGGTAGGCCGCGTCGACGCAGACGTACTCGTTCGCGGTCTCCAGCAGCTCGGGGTCGGGCTCAGACAGCGCCCAGTCGGCGTCGGAGAAGTTAAGCGCCGCAAAGCCGGGGATCGTCACCTGGCTCCAGACCTCGGCCGTGGCCTCCGCATAGCTCGCCTGCGCGTCTGAGACGCCGCCCTGGGGCGCGGCGAGGACCGAGAGCGCGGCGTCGTTTGCGAGCTCGGAGACGGTGCCGACCGTCGCCCGCGGCTCGTGCAGGATCCAAAGCGCGCCGAGCATGAGGACGAGCGAGAGCGCGGTGGCGGCGATCGAGGCCGAGACCTCCCGGCGCACCACCCCGCGCCACAGGCCCCAGGCCCCGATCGCGACCATCGCGACCACCAGCCCCGGCTCGGTGAAGGCGGCGTAGAAGCCCTCGAGGCCGCGGTCGATCGACGCCAGCGTCTCGTTGTCTGAAAACGGCGTCAGCCCGAAGGCCCAGCCGAGCAGGGTCAGAACGAGGTTTAAGACGAACAGGCACGCCTGCCAGATCGCGTTCGCGATCTGGGCGAGCAGTGCCTGGAAGTTGCCGACGATGTTGTCGACGCCGGTGTCGATGTGGACGTCAAAGCCGTAGTTGGAGGTCGGGTAGCGCCCCTCCGGCGTTCCCGTGACCCGGCAGTTGCGCCGCTCGGCAGCGTCGAGGCGCTCCTCGCAGAACGGGTTCTCGATCGTCAGCGGGTTGACGCTGCCAGTCGAGCGCCTCGAGGCCGGATCGGCGTCGGCGGGCGAGGCGTCGCCGTTTGAGTCCGCGCCGGCGAGGCCAACGCGAACGTCGTCGCGGCGGCCGTGGTTCGCGGCCGAGTCCGAGCCGCCGGCGCCCTGCCCCCCGCCGGCGGCAGGTCGCTGCATCGCCTCCCCGCCACCGTGCGCCGCAGTGGCGGCGGCTAACCCTGCGACCGCGAGAGCGCACGAGACCGTTAGCGCCAGCGCGAGCGGCCGCGACCTACCCGCGAAGGCCATCCGCCGCCTCGCCGCGGCTCGCCGCCGACCCGGGTGTCGTATCGAGGGCCCGCAGGAGCTCTTCACCGGGGTCGACCCGCATCGCGACCACGCGTCCCGTCGTATCGCGGAAGTAACAGCGCCCGGCGCGAAAGCCGATCAGCCGCTGTCTGAGGCCCTCGTCGTCTGCGTCGAGGCGAAGCAGCTCCAGCGCGCGCTCGGCCTCGTCGTCGGTCTCGACCCCGAAGGCGAGGTAGGTGCCGACCAGCGGTTCGAGCTCGGCGGAGTCGCCGACGATCTGGGAGGCGAGAATCGCGGTTAGGTTTTGCGAGCGCCCCATCCGAGAGAGCCGGTCGATCAGCGCCCGACCCTGCGAGTCGGTGAGCAGCGCCCAGGCCTCATCGAGCGCGAGCACCGAGTGGGTGCGCTCGTCGGCCGCGCACAGGCGAAGCGCGTAGGCGGCGAGCAGGCGCAGCACCGCCTGTGAGACGCGCTCGTCCTCGCTGAGCTCCGAGCGGGGCGTCCCCGGCAGGGGGCGGGCGAGATTTCTGACCCGCAGGCTGACCACCTGCGCTTCGCCGACCTCCGCCAGCTCACGGTCGGCGTCGCCGTAGCCAAGGCGCGCGAGGCCCGCCTCGAGGTGGACCTCGAGCGCTCGGGCGCCATCGGCGCCAGCCGCGCCGCCGTCGCGAAGCTCGGCGAGCACGCTCGCGGTGGTCCGCGCGCCCGCCTTCACGGCCGCGGCGACCGCGGCGCGGATCTCGGTCTGCCACTCGGCCGGCACCGGGCTCGGCAGCAAGGTTGTGAGGAAGCCGTACGTGAGGTCCTCGCGCCCGGACTCGGGGGCGATCCGCATCGGATCGAGCAGGCCGCGGTAGCGCTCGTCGGGCCCGAGCTCGATCGTCTCAAGCGCCTCGGCGACGCCCGGCAGCGCCTCGAGGCGGTGATCGCCCTTGGGGTCGACGTCGACGATCGGCGCCGAGCCCTGCAGGAAGGCCTGGTAGAGCAGGAGCTCGAGCGCCATCGTCTTGCCCGAGCCCAGCGAGCCGGTCATGAGCACGGTCGGCGGGCGCGACTGGCGCGACGCCTCGCCGGCGTCGAACTGGATCGGCGTCAGGCTGGGGTCGAGGGTGTGGCCGATGTAGGGGCCGATCTCAGAGCCGGCGTGGCAGACCGCGGTCGGGACCATCGCCCCGAGCTGCTCGGGCAGCAGGTGGGCGAGGTAGTCGCCCATGGGAAAGCGCTGGGCCGGCATCGCGCCCAAGAACAGGCGGTGCTGCTCGCCGAGCGGTCGGTGAAGCTCGGTGCGCCCGAACTCAGAGCGCAGCCGCTCGACTCGCTGCTCGAGCTCCGCGGCGCTCGGCGCGCCGACCGCGAGAAAGAGCGCCGAGCGCAGGAACGGCGGGCGGTCCGATGCTCCGAGGCGGGCCTGCAGCTCGCGCGCCGCGGCTGTCTTCTCCGAGGTGCGCACCGAGGGCCCGTGCTCGCCGAAGGCCTCCTCGCTCGCCTGCTGGTCGGCGTCGACCATTCGCTTCTGCGCCAACCTCTGGGCCGAGCGATTGGCAACCCACTCGCATGAGAAGCAGGCGTCGACGGCGAAGCCGCACTGCAGCGGCCTAAACATGAGCTCGACCTCGGCGGACGGAAACAGCGCCTCCTCGGCGAGCGCGCCGCAGACGAGAAGCGCCTGATGAGACGTTCCGAGCTCGGACTCGACGACCAGCGAGCGCGCCGCGATCGTGACCCGCGACTCGTGCAGGCGAAGCAGGTCGTGCCGATAGGGCTCAAAGCGCCCGCCGCTCTCGTCATCGATCCAAAGCGCCTGCGGGCGCCAGTTGGGATCGACGCGAGGATCGCCGAGCCCGCGGGTGTAGGCGGCACGGATCAGCTGGGCGACCTCTCCGGAGCGCGCTCGCTCCGCGGGTAGGTACGCGTCGACGCGATCGAAGACGCGCTGCTCTCGGCCGCGCAGCTCGTCGAGCTCTCGGTGGCCGAGGCCGCGGGAGTCGGCCAGCCCGAGCCTGGCGGCGGCCTCGCGACCGAGCTCGACCAGCCGCCGACCGACGCCGCCCTGCGCGGGCTCTGAGAGCGAGACGAGCAGATAGATCTCGGGACGGACGGCCCCCCGCTCGGCGAGCCCGGCTCGCTGGCGCTCGACGTAGGCGCGAAACTCCTCGGCGTGGCCGCGGAGCGGGTGGAGCGTCGTCAGGGCCCGCTCCAGGTAGGCATCGGGCGACCACTCGCGGGTCGTGCGGATGACCTGAAAATCGGCCTCGACGCCATAGGCGAAGGCCTCGATCCGACCTTTCAGCTCGAGCTTTCGATTCAGCGAGAGGCCCGGGTAGCTCTCGCCGTCGAGGCGGTAGCCGGCCCAGGCGTCGCTCGGTCCGCGGGCAAAGACGAGGTTTCCGTGCAGGAAGTAGTGCGGTGCGCAGGTCACCGAAAGACCACCTCCGCCGCCTCGGGGACCTGGATCTGGGCGCCGCGCGCGAGCGGGCGGCCCGCCAGCCCGCGGACGCGAACCTGCTTGGCGTTCGCAAGAGGCGAGGACGCCGTCACGGCTTTCGCGGGCCGCCGGCCGGTCACCTCGAGCTGGGCCGGATAGCGCAGGGTGATCGTCGCCGGCCCGCGCACCCGCCCGGCGCGGTAGCGCGGCTCGTCCCCGGCGGGCGCGGTCTGAACCGAGGCGACCGGGCCGATGCTCGAGCCGACGGGCGCGGTCGGCCGCAGTCCGGCGAGCGTCCCCGCGCTGGCGCCGTAGCGCGCCGCCGAGAGCAGCGCGTGGTGCGGAGGTCGCCCATCGATCACAAGCGACGCCAGCGCCCAGCCGCCGAGCGCCGGCAAGGCGAGATACCGAATCGACGCCGGGATCAGGTCGAGCAGCCCTCCGAC
>WHSW01000230.1:4484-4713 GCA_009379895.1 Solirubrobacterales bacterium | reverse complement strand
ACTCGGGCAGCAACCTCGGACCGACCGCTAGCAGCAGTGCCATCACCGGCAACGCCAGCAAGAAGACCGAGCCCCACCAGAAGCGCTCCAGTACCAGGCCGCCGACAAGCGGCCCGATCGCGGCTCCGCCCGAGAAGCTGGTGATCCAGACCCCAATCGCGAATGTGCGCTCCTGCGGGTTCGCGAACATGTTGCGGATCAGGGCCAGGGTCGAGGGCGCCAGCGTCGC
>WHSW01000230.1:0-4474 GCA_009379895.1 Solirubrobacterales bacterium | reverse complement strand
CCCGGCGACCAGGAAGCCGTAGATGTCCACGATCCAGAGCAGTTGCGAGCTGCTCGGCGCGAGGTCCTCGCTGAGGGCCGGCAGCGCCAGGTTGAGCACGGTCAGGTCCATCGCGTAGACCGCGCATGGGAGGGCGATCACCGCGAGCCCGATCCACTCGCGGCGCCCGGCCTTGACCGGCGCCGGGTCGGTCACACCCGCCCCGTCGCTGCCTTCCCGCTCGCTTGATTCCGAGTCCATACAGGTAAGGACTGCGGATCACTACCGAACTGACCGCTGCGATTCGGCGCCGGCGAGCGATGAAGGCGCCGGACGTGCTTCTCTAGCTTCCCAGGGGGATGAACGCCCGCTCCACAAGCGCGACAGGGCGTGAACGCGAGCGGCTGGAGGCGGCGCGCAGGGGAAACGACGACGCCTTCCGCCGGCTCGTGGAGCCCCACCGCAAGGAGCTCCACGCGCATTGCTACAGGATGCTCGGCTCGGTCCACGACGCGGACGACGCCCTCCAGGACGCGCTCTTGCGCGCATGGCGCGGACTGGCGAAGTTCGAGGGGCGCAGCTCGATCCGCTCGTGGCTCTACAAGATCACGACCAACTCCTGCCTCGATCTGATCTCGCGGCGGCCCAAACGGGTGCTCCCGATCGACCACGGCCCGGCCGCCGATCCCGGCGATGATCTGGGCGAGCCGCTCATAGAGTCGGTCTGGGTGGAGCCATACCCGACCGAGATGCTGGGCGTCGAGGAGGAGGGGCCCTACGCCCCGGAGGCCCGCTACGAACTACGTGAGAGTGTGGAGCTGGCCTTCATCGTGGCGCTCCAACACCTGCCGGCCACCCAGCGGGCTGTGCTGATCCTCCGCGACGTGCTCGGCTTCTCCGCCCGCGAGGCCGCCGAGACCCTCGAGACGACGGTCGCGTCGGTAAACGGCGCCCTCCGGCGCGCGCGTAAGGCGGCAGCGGAGAGGCTTCCCGGCGAAAGCCAGCAGGTCGCCCTGCGCGCGCTAGGCGACGACGGTCTCCGCAGGCTCGTCAAGGGCTACATCGATGCGTGGGAGCAAGGCAACGTCGACGCGATCCTCGCGATGTTGGCCGAGGACGCGACGTTCACGATGCCACCGCTGCCAACGTGGTACCGCGGGCACGACGCGATCGCGCTCTTCCTCACCCGCTTCGCGCTCCGCGACCAGTGGCGCCTCGTCCCGGCTCGCGCCAACGGGCAGCTGGCGTTTGGTTGCTACGCATGGGATGCGGAGACGGGGAGCCACACCGCACTGTCGCTCGACGTGCTCACCCTGGAGGGCACCCGGGCGAGCGAGGTCACCTCCTTTGTCACCCCGTACACGCGCGGCCCCGCCCGAGAGCGCTTCGCCGCCGAGGTCTTCGAGCGCTTGGGCCTGCCCGACCGGCTTGACTGAAACGCCCTAGGCATAGTCTCGCTGCCGCTTCGCGCGTAGGCTGTCGCGGAAAGGGCCAGCGCTCGCTCCTACGCCCGCATCCGAGCTGCGCGGTCAACCCGCGTCCCCGAACCTCGGGCAAGAGAGCCGGTGGAACCGACGACGGAGCAGCTCGGGCGCGATCGTCAACATCGGCTCCGACGCCGTCCGGGTGGGCTCCTCGCGCAAATCCGTGATCGTATGTGCGGCTGTTGGCTCTTTTGCCTCGTACGGTGCCGCGGCCAACGGCTCCTCGAGCCGTCCAGCCATTCAGCTCGGCGGATATCAAAGCGACAGCGAGTCTTCAGCATCGGCTCAGTGTTTAGGAGCGGCCTTCACCACAAGCGTCACGAATGTGAGGCGCGCGTTTCCCACGCTCCCGGTGACCCTCCAGCAGCCAACCGTCGGGAGCGTCAGCGCCATTGCCTGTAAGCCAGTGAGCCCGTAGCCGTGGGGTGGGATCGTCCGGTCAACGCTTGGAGCGGTCGCACCAAGCCTCGAGGCCTGAATCCTCACTCGGCCGCGGATTCCGGGCCCACGCCACCACGGGGCCTTGATCGCGACCGAGTCGTCCGGCATCAGCACTCCGTCCACTGCGATCTCGCCACGAGGCCCGAGGTATTCCGGGGCAGACTCACGCGCGACTACAAATTTCCCTTCGCGCCCAAGCAGCGTCCAGAGTTCGCCGTTTCCATGATGCTCGGGGCTGGGTGGGCCGCCCGGCGGGGTGCTCCCATTTGGTCTCGTGACGGGGCACCCCTGCGCCCGCTGACTGGCCGACGACCTAGGCTCCGGCTGACCGCCGCTGTTGCTCTCCTGCGACGACACGAGGAACGCCACCACGACGCCACCGGCCGCCACCGCCGCAGCGCCCGCCAGCGCTATTGCCATCTTCATATCCCAAGTAATACGGTCGCGATGCCTGTTTCGTTCCCTCGCCCTCCGAGACGCGACCCAGCCCCAGCGGCTCCAGCCTCGCCATGCTTCGTGACAGCCCGTCCGTCCGGCGACGTCCAACGTCTGGCGGGCTGAGCGTTCTGGCACAGATTCTGCCCCCCGACGGCGAGGGCTAGGAAATCGCCGGATCCCGGGGCGGTTGTGCGGTCTTTGCGGTGGTCATCGATAAGGCTGCCTGGAGGCAGGACGTCGAGACCTATGTGCGTTTCGAGGTCATCGCGCTTGCCCGCGAGGCCCGGAGGACCCTTGAACGCCAGGGCGGCGTGCGCGCCGATCAACTGCGCCGCTGCGATGCGGTGGGCGCCGACGGGACGCTCCTCGAGGGTTGCGTGAAGGCCTATTTGCCGTTGGGCGGCGGCGCGCCCTCCGAGCAGCCGTTTGCGGCTACTCCCAGGCGAAGGCGACCTCGATCTCGGCGAACTCCGCGTGGCGGCGGCGGTTGAAGAAGTGGGGGACCGTCTCGGTGACGAAGCGCTCGGCCGGTCGCCAGAGCGCCACCCAGCCGAGCACCAGGATGCCCTGTGAGACGCCCTCGACGAGCACGTCCTCGCTGAGCGGGTCGAGGCCGGTGGAGACGGCGATGCAGGCGAACAGGAAGACGACCCCGATCCGGGCCGCGACCTCGTCGCGGCGAGGGAGGGGGTCGGCGATCCGCAGGGGCAGCGAGGCGGCGCGCAGATCGGCCCGGATCGCGGCGCGCACCGCGTCGTGGTCCGCATCGGCCCCCGCGGCCCGCGGCGCCGGACGACTGCCGCGACGGCTCGGTGTCGCGCAGGAACTCCCATTCGTCGAGGAGATAGGCGCGGACCTCGGGCCGCAGCGTTCGCTCGGCGGTGGGGCCGGCCTCGAACTCGTTGAAGAGCTCGTCGAAGCCCGAGACCCGGATCGCGAACTGCGGCGCGGCTGCGCCGCCGGCCGCAGCGGCGCGCTCAGCGGGGTCGGTCACCGCCGGGCGAGGGCCGGCGCGAGACCTCGGCGGAGGCGCCGTGCACAGCCGGGTCGGGGGCGGGCGCGGTCGCGGGGTCGAGCGGTCGCAGGTTCGGCTCGCCGCCCTCCCAGGCGGCCTCGGCCGCCGGCGGCGGATAGGTCTCGGTACGGTCGCGGTCGTCGGCGCCGGCCCGGCGCATGTGGCGATACCAGCGGTGATAGAGCGGCGCCGCCGCGACCGCGATCGCGGTCAGCACCGCGAGCCCGGCGAGCATCCAGAGATGATGCACGAGGGGCTCGGACTCGCCGGCGGCGACCGCGGCCAGGCCGGCGAGCACGATCGAGAGCGCGATCCCCGTGTAGTAGTCGAGCGGGAAGCGCCAGATCCAGGGCACCGAGAACCACCAGACGCTGCCGCGCTCGAAGCGCCGCACGGTGTAGGCGGGGTTGAGCACGAACCACAGGTAGTCCCAGACGACCGCCAGGGCGAAGTAGATCGCGAGCGCGGCCAGCTCACCGCTCAGTGTCCAGTCGACGCCGGAGACGAACGGCAGGTGCACGATCAGCAGCGGAATCGTGAAGGCGAACACGTGGTAGCCGGTCAGCGGCCGCCGGCCCATGACGGCGCCGTAGATGCGGCCCGTCAGCCCGCGGCGCAGGTACCAGGTCGGCAGCCGCTCGGCCCAGCCGTAGCCCCCCTCGATCTCGATCTCGATCCCGGCCAGCCCCAGGGCCCAGAGCCAGAGCACGACCGTGTGGCCGATGTCGACCTCGTCCATCGCGGCCCACCCTATGCGCTGCTCGGGTTTCGAGCACGGCGGTCCGCCGGGCCGGCGCCGGGGGCCCGGTTGCTGCGCGCGTAGCCGACGTTGTGGGCGACCAGCCCGAGCGCGTCGACGAGCCGAAAGGCCGCCTCCTCGCGATCGCCGCGCGCCACGCCGCGCAGCGCGTCGGCGGCCGAGCGCGCGAGCTCGGCCCGCCCAACCGGGAGGACCGCCCGGCGGAGCTGGGCGTCGCCGAGGCCCTGCGCGCGGCCGTCGAGCGCACGATGCGTGCCACCGCGGGCTCGGCGGCGAGCACCCGCGGCCACGCCGCGGACCTGGTCGACGAGGTCGTGCGCCGGGGGCTCGACGCGCGCGCCGAGCTCTCGCGCCGGG
>WHSW01000022.1 GCA_009379895.1 Solirubrobacterales bacterium | reverse complement strand
TAGATCAGGTTCGTAACTTCAGTCTGCAGATCGCTCATCCTAAGCGCTCTCCCCTTTCATCATCTTGAGCCAGTGGCGATAGAAGCCGTGATACAGGACCTCGTGGTCCCAGTTGTCGGTGCAGGCCGCGGGCTCGAAGCCGAGCGCCTTCGCGGCCTCGTCGGCGCCGCGGGTGCCCGGGTCGTCCTCCACTCGAACCTGCGGCTTCACGCCCTCGCCGAGGATCGAGGTCCCGTCGGCGGTCAGGTACTGGCCCACGGTCAGGTCCAGGGCGCCGCCGGCCCCGAGCCGGATCACCTCCTGGAAGGTGCCCTTGCCGTAGGTGCGGGTGCCGACCACGGTGCCGAGGTCGTATTCCTTCAAGGCCGCGGTGAGGATCTCGGCGGCCGAGGCCGTGTCGCGGTCGACGAGCACGACGGTCGGGCGCGGATCGATCGCGTCGCCGACCGCTTCGTAGTCGCGGTCGCCCTGGGTGCGGCTGCGGGTCGAGACCACGTTGCCGTCCTCGACGAAGATGCTCGCCGACAGCACCGCCTCGTTGAGCAGCCCGCCGCCGTTGCCGCGCAGGTCGAGCACCAGGCCCTCGGCGCCGCGGCGATAGAGCCGCTCGATCTCCTCGCGTAGCTCGCCGTGGGCGCCCTCGCTGAAGGTGGCGAAGCGCACGTGGGCGACCTTGTGACCGCCGACGCTGCGCAGCCGGCCGACCACGGCGGGGACCCGCACCTCGGCTCGCTCGACGGTCAGCGTCCGGGGTCCACCGCCGGTCTCGGAGACGATCCGCAGCTCGACCTCGGTCCCGACCGGCCCCTTGATCCGGGCGGTGGAGACCTCCGACGGCACCCCCGCGATCGACTTGCCGTCGACGGCGGTGATCACGTCGCCCACCTCGATCCCGGCGCGTTCGGCCGGGGCATCGGGGAACACGCTCGCGACCCGCAGCCCGCGCGGGACCTCGCTGACCGTCAGCCCGACGCCCTTGAACCGCCCCGAGGTCGTCGACTCGAACTCCTCGAGCTGCTCGGAGTTGAAGTAGTGGGAGAAGCGGTCGTCGTTGCGCCGGCGAAGCTCGCCGACCATGCCGTTGATCGAGGCGTCGTCGAGGCGCTGCTCGTCGACCTCGTGGAAGTAGTTGGCCTCGATGGTCTCGCGCGCCTCGGTGATCGGGTCGTCGTCGTCGCCGTCACCGAGCAGGCCCGTCAGCACCCCGACCAGCGCGGCGATGATCAGCCCGATGACGAGGCCGGTGACGACGCCGGAGCCGAACCCGCTCCGCTCGGGCCGGCTCAAACCCGCAAGAAGCGCCGCAGCGTGATGCCGCTGCCGAGCGCGGAGACGCAGACCGCGGCGGCGACGAGCATCGCCACCAGGGGCACGAAGCCCATGGTGGAGAGGTTGTCCACGAGTGCGAAGTCGTCGGCGAGCGGATCCACGATGGTGACCTTGCCGAGCAACAGTATGCCGACCGCGATCGCTGCGCCGGCGAGACCGACGACCACCCCCTCGATCATGAACGGCCAGCGGATGAACCAGTTGGTCGCCCCGACCAGGCGCATCACCTCGACCTCACGCCGGCGAGCGTAGATCGAGAGGCGGATCGTGTTGGCGACCAGCAGCAGCGAGGCGACCAGGAGCAGGGCGGCGATCACCAGCAGGACGATCTTCACGGCGCCGGTGACCTCGCGGATCTTGGTCGCGTTCTCGCGGTCCTGGCCGATCGGGGGGTCGATCGCCCGGCTGATCGGCGTCGGCTTGCCGGATGAGTTCGGGGGCAGCAGCGCCGCCCGCACCGACTCGAGGTTGTCGGGGTCGTCGAGGGCGAGGTCGAACGACGGCGGCAGCGGGTTCGAGTTGAGCTCGGAGATCGAGCCCGCGAGGTCGCCCTCGAGCTCGCCGGCGAGCTGCTTCTTCGCGCACTCGGGCGAGCAGAAGCGCGCCTCGGTCACGTGCGGGATGCCGTTGAGCTCCTTCTGCAGGGCGTCGGTCTCGGCCTTGGTCGCGTCGCGATAGAGGAAGACCTCGAGCCCGATCTGGTCGCGGACCTCGCTCGCCTTCGACTCGCTCGCGCGCAGGACCGGGACCAGCACGCCGAGCAGCAGGGTGGTGACCACGATCGTGACGATCGCCGCCACGCTCGGCGCAGCGCTGCGGCGCAGGGCCCTGAAGGCCTCCGAGCAGAAGAAGACGATGCGGCCCACCGCGCCGCCCTAGTGCTCGAAGTCCGAGTGGCCGTTGGTGCCGCCCTCGGGGCCGACGCCCATCTCGGCGCGCATCCGCGCCGCGAACTCCTTCGTCGACTCGTCGTGGTAGCCGCTGGCGTCCTCGTCGCGGACCAGGCGGCCCTCCTCGAGCGCGATCACGCGGCGACGCATCTTGTCGACCATGTCGCGGTCGTGGGTGACCACGAGGACGGTCGTCCCGGTGCGGTTGATCCGGTACAGCAGCTGCATGATCCCGATCGATGTCTCGGGGTCGAGGTTGCCGGTCGGCTCGTCGGCGAGCAGCAGGGGCGGGTGATTGACGAAGGCGCGGGCGATCGCGACGCGCTGCTGCTCTCCACCGGAGAGCTCGTCGGGGTAGCTGTGGATCTTCGCCTGCAGGCCGACGAGGCGGAGGATCTCGGGCGCCTTGCGACGGATCTGCGAGCGCGGCTCGCCGATCACCTGCAGCGCGTAGGCGACGTTGTCGTAGACGGTCCGGTTCGGAAGCAGCTTGAAGTCCTGGAACACGGTGCCGATCCGCCGCCGCAGGTAGGGAGTGCGGTCGTGGGGCATCGCGTTGATGTCCTTGCCGGCGATCCAGATGGTGCCCGCGGCCGGCTCGATCTCGCGGATCAGAAGCTTGATCAGAGTCGACTTGCCGCAGCCGGTGGGCCCGACGACGAAGGCGAACTCGCCGCGGCCGATCGAGGTCGTCAGGCGCTCGATCGCGACGTGGCCGCCGGGGTAGACGACGGTCGCGTCACGGACCTCGACGATCGGCGGCTGGCCGGTCGGACGCGGCGCGCGCCGGGGGCGCGGCGCGCTGCGACGATGGTCGTCGGCCTGGCGGCGTCGCGCCCTGCTCGATCTGCGTGTCAGTAGTGGTGGCATGCGGCCCCTTTCTGCGGCGTGCGCACCACTCCTGCGTCGTGCCTGCGCGAGCGCCCCCTGCATCGAAACCTGCGGACCATGCTCCCGATCCGAGGCCGACAGCCTAGCGCGATGTGTTAGCGATTGCTAAAGGAAGAGGGCGCGCAGCAATGCGAGTCTCACGGCGGGCGGGCGGCGGGCCAATCGCCCGCCACGCGCCGTCGTCCCGTCCGCCCCCCGTTCGAACTCGAAAAGCGCATGGGCATCGGGTCCGCGGAGCTTGACAGCGAGCACCGGGCGGTGGATATTGCGCGCACGGGCTGGGGCAAGGGGGTCTCGTTCTCAGCCATGAAGACCGCAGTTGTGCAACGCGAGCGGCTCGTTCGCCGCCTGATCACGAGCCACGAGACGCCCGTGGTCCTGATCGACGCTCCGGTCGGGTTCGGCAAGTCGACCGTGCTCGGCGAGTGGCGGGGCGCGGACGACAGGCAGTTCGCCTGCCTGACCCTCGGCGAGCACCACGATGACCCGGTCGCGCTCACCGCCTCGATCGCCGAGGCCGTGGGCGAGCTCGAGCCGGTCGACGACGGGGTGTTCACCGCGCTGCACGGCGCCGGGGAGGCGACGGTCAAGGTCGCGATCCCGCGCTTGCTCGACTCGATGCGTCACTGGCGGGCGCCCCACGTCCTGGTGCTCGACGACGTGCACCGGCTCAGCGATGCCGCGTCGCTGTCGATCATCGCGACGCTCGCGGGAGGGCTGCCGAGCGGCTCGCAGCTGGCGATCGCCTCCCGGACCGAGCCCTCGATCCACGTCGGCCGCATGCGCGCCAACCGCGACCTGGTCGAGCTCACGGCGCGCGATCTCGCGATGACGCCGGCCGAGACCGACTGGATGCTGCGCGCCTGCGGGCTGCGTCTGCGCCCGGCGAGCGTGGAGCTGCTGCAGGCCAGGACCGAGGGCTGGCCCGCGGGCCTCTATCTCGCGGCGCTCTCGCTCGCCAACGCCGACGACCCCGACGGCGCCGCGGCCCGCTTCGCAGGCGACGAGCGGGTGGTCGCCGACTATCTGCGCGACGAGCTGATCTCCAGCCTGACGCCGGACGCGCTGCGCTTCTTGACCCGCACCTCGATCCTCGACGAGCTCTCGGGCGATCTCTGTGACGCCGTGCTGGGCGACGAGGGATCCGGGGAGGTCCTGCGGACCCTGGCCCGCTCCAACGCGTTGATCAGCTCGCTCGACTCCAGGGACCACAGCTACCGCTATCACGCCCTGCTCCGCGAGATGCTGGAGTCCGAGCTGCAGCGGCTCGAGCCGCTCGAGGCGGCCGACCTTCACGCCCGCGCCGGTCGCTGGTACGCCGAGCGCGGCGACTTCGACCACGCCGTGCCGCACACGATCTCGACCGGCGATCCCGAGCTGGCCGGTGAGCTGATCTGGTCGCTGGCCGCCGACTACGCGAGCGCGGGTCGCCAGGCGACGCTGGAGCGCTGGCTCGGACGCTTCACCACTGCCCAGATCGCCGCCACGCCGACCCTGTGCCTGGTCAGGGCGACCTACAACATGTCGCAGGGCGACGGCGCCCAGGTCGAGCATTGGGCCGGGCTCGCGCTGCAGGGACTCGAGGACAACGGCCGGGAGGACGGCGAGGCCCTCCGCGTGGCCGCCAGCGTGATCCGGTCGTCGGGGGCGGCGCGCGAGGGAGCGATCCGGATGCGGGCGGACGTCACCGCGGCCTTCGACCTGCTGCCCGAGGAGAGCCCGTGGCGCTCGATCTGCCGGCTCGTGGAGGGCGTCTCGTACCACCTGACCGCCGACCGTGAGCGAGCGCGATCGGCGCTCGAGGAGGGCGCTCGCCGGGGCGCGGCCGGGGCGCCGCACATCTACACCCTGTGCCTCGCCCAGCTCGCCCTAGTCGCACTCGACGACGATGACGTCGACGAGGCGGCGAGGCTCACCGCGGAGTCGACGGCGGAGGCCGACCGGCACGGCCTGAACGACTATCCGACGGCGGCGCTCGTGTTCGCCGTCGCCGCTCTCGTCGGCGCTCGTCAGGGCCGCGCCGGGGATGCGGTCCGGGACGCGAAGCGCGCGGTTCGGCTGCTCGCGACGCTGAACGAGCTCAGCCCCTGGTACGAGGTCGAGACGCGGATCGCCCTCGCGCGCTCCCTCGCCCTGCTCGAGGACGTCGCCGGCGCCCGAGCACAGCTCGCAGCCGCCGGCCGCCTGCTGCGTCTGACCCCGGACGCCCCCGTGCTCGCGCAGTGGCTGGAGCAGGCCTGGCAGGAGGCCGACTCGGCGACCGCGGCGGGGCGCTGGCCGCTCACCCCCGCGGAGCTCCGGCTGCTGCGCTATCTGCCCACCCATCTGACCTTCCGAGAGATCGCGGCGAGGCTCGTCGTCTCCACCAACACCGTCAAGACCCAGGCGCGGTCGCTGTACGGGAAGCTCGGCGTCTCGTCGCGGGCCGAGGCGGTCACCTCCGCGCGGACGACGGGGCTGCTCGAGACCGACGACCTGCCGACCTGAGCTCGGCCACCGGAGGTTGGTGTGGGCACCCTCGCCGACGACCTCGCCCACGCCTGCGAGACGCTCGCGAAGAAGGGTGGCGTCAGTAAGTCCGAGCGCAACCCGCGTGAAGACGAACACCGGGTTCTAGAGAATCACCCCTTCCGGGCGATGCGGGGCGGCGTTACCGGGCGTAGGTTCGCGCTGGCTCGGCGTCCGGGTGACGTCCGAGGAACCGAACGCAAGGAGGGAAGTGTGAGTACGTACGAAACCGAGTCGACGAGCGGGGAAGGCTGGGTCCTGTTCGCCGGTGTGATGATCATGATCGCCGGCTTTCTCAATCTGATCTACGGGATCGCGGCGATCGACGGCTCCAGCTTCTTCACCGACGAGGGCCGCTACGTCATCTTCACCGACCTCAACACGTGGGGCTGGTTCATCCTGATCATCGGCGTCCTGCAGCTGGGCGCCGCGTTCTCGATCTGGAGCCGTCACATGTATGGGCGGATGATCGGCGTCGCGACCGCGAGCATCAGCGCGCTCGTGATCCTGTTCACCGTCAACGCCTACCCGTTCGCCGCGTTCATGCTGTTCATCATCGACATGCTGGTGATCTACGGCCTGGTCGTGCACGGCGGGCGCCCGCGCACGTCGGTCTGAGCCTGGACACGGGACCACCAACGGAAGGAGGCCGCATGGCCGCGGTAGCACAGGACACACATGACACACTGGCGGGAATCTCCGCCGGCAAGGTCGAGGTGCTCGAGTCGGCGCTCGAGCTGCGGGAGGCGCAGCGCGAGGCGACCGGCCTCGACGAGCGAACGTTCGGGCTGGTCAAGATCGCCGCGCTGATCGCGCTCGATGCCCCGCCGGCGTCGTATGCGTGGCAGGTCGCCAACGCGGTCGAGGGTGGCGCAACCGCCGAGGACATCCTCGGTGTGCTGCGCGCCGTCGCCCCGCAGGTCGGCGGCCCGAGCGTGGTCGCGGCGGCGCCGGAGATCATGCTGGCCCTCGGGCTCTCGCTGCCCGACGGCGCGGAGTAGGGAGGTACGCGATGCCACTGGTGATGCGACGCAGGCCGCTGCTGCGCGCCGCGGCGATCGGCGGTGGGTCCTACTACGCCGGCAAGCGGCGGATGGAGGCCCAGCAGCGCGAGGAGGACGAGCGGGCGCGGATCGCCCAGCTCGAGGCCCAGCAGGGGGCGGCGACGCCGGCCCCCGCGCCGGCGGCCCCGGCGGCCGCTCCGCCGGCCGATCCGATCGGTCGCCTCCAGGAGCTCGGCGAGCTGCACGCCAGCGGCGTGCTCACCGACGAGGAGTTCGCCCAGCAGAAGGCCAAGCTGCTCGGCGGCTAGCCAGTGGGCAACCGGGCCGAGCCGGGTGCCGCGACCGAAGGGGCACCCGCACGGCGGAACCGCCGGCCGCGCATGATCGAGGCCGGGTCGGGCGGCGAACCCTCGGCCGCCCGCGGAGCAGGACTCGGGCGGCGCGACGGCGAAGCCCGGCGACATGGACACGCCGCCCGAACGGTCCCGCGTCGAGCGCTACGTGGAGCGCCGCGTGCAGCGACACGGGCTGCGCCCGCGCCTCGCGGCGGGGATCATCGCCGCCGGCTGGCTGATCGCGATCGTCGCCTTCGGCATCGCCGAGCACCTGATCGACCCCAACACCTTCGAGAGCGTCTGGCTCGGCATGTGGTGGGCCACGCAGACCGTCACCACCGTCGGCTACGGGGACGTGGTGCCCGACGACGCCGCGGGGCAGGTGATCGCCAGCGTCCTGATGATCGGCGGTCTGTCGCTGTTCGCCGTGATCACCGGCGTGATCACTAGCGCGTTCGTGGCGCGTGCCCCGGCCGACAGGCAGGCGTCCGGCGCCGATCCGACGGCGCGCAGGCTCGACGAGATCATGGCCGAGCTCGAGGCCGTCAGGACGGAGCTGACCCGCCTCTCCGATGGTCGGGGCGATCGGCCCTGACCGCGCGGGTGGCGGCGGCCGTTCCCGACCGCCGCAACATGCGCCTGCGCCGAGCGTATTGCCGCGCCGTGGCGCCCATCATCACTCGATGCGCATGAAATGAGCAACGGCCGCATCACGGTCGAGTCGGGGCCCGAATGAGCCGGGCCCGCAGCGCGCCGCGGAGCCGGCCGGGTCAGGGGCCGAAGTCGTCTGGGACGATGGTCGGCCTCGTCTCCCCGTAGAGCCACTGCTGGAAGTAGTCGTCGAGCAACTCGAGCCGGGCGCCCGTGAAGCCGCTGGCCTCCTCGGCGGCCGCGATGAACTCGGCGGTGCTGACGTTGCCATGGCCGAACTGGCTCTGGATCGCCTTAGCGAAGGCGAAGAACGTCTGGTCGCCGACGATCTCGCGGTATCCCTGCACCGTCATCGCCCCGCGCTGGTAGGTGGGGAAGAAGTGGAACAGGTTCGCCGGGTCGCCGTCGAGCAGCGCCGGGGCGGTCTCCCAGTCCTCGGCCGGGGTGGTGGCGTACAGGTCGTCCCAGATCGCGGCCGGGTCGTCGCCCCCGTTCTCGAGGAACTGCCAGTACCACTCCGACCAGTTCGCCCAGCCCTCGTTGAACCAGATGTCCGCCCAGGTCTCGAGCGTGACGCTGTTGCCGACCCACTGGTGGGCGAGCTCGTGGAGCTGGGTGCCGACGTCGATCGACGGATCGCCCGAGGTGAAGCCGCCGGAGTAGTGCGGCTTGGTCTGCACCTCGAGCGCGTAGCCGACCCCCGCCGCGCGGTCGGCGACCGCGCCGGTCGAGTCGAAGGGATACGGCCCGTAGAGCTCCGAGAGGAAGTTGATCTGCTCCGGCGCGCGCGCGAGCGAGGCGTTGATCGCCGCCAGCTGGGCGGGGGAGGCGGTGGCGTCGATCGCGTTGTAGACGGGCAGCGTCGTGCCGGTCGAGGTCTCGACCATCGAGCCGACGTCGAAGATGAAGTCGCCGACGGTCGCCGTCGTCAGGTACGTGGCGGTGGGATCGTCCTCCGTCCAGTGCCAGGTCGAGGTGCCGTCGGCGTGCTCGGTGAGCTCGGCGAGCTCACCGACCCCAAGCGCGGTGCTGCCGTTCGGGACCCTGATCAGGGTGTCGAAGGTGGCCTTGTCGGTCGGGTAGTTGTTGGACGGAAACCAGCTCTGGGAACCCATCGGCTCGCCGACCACGAACGCCCCGTCGCAGGTCTGCGGCGGGTCGAATGGGAAGCAGGCGTTGATCCAGCCCTCGATCGAGGTGTCGGGGTCGGTGATCGGCTGCGGCTGGCCGGCGTATTGGACCTCGACCGTGAACTCACGGCCGGCCTTCGGCCTGGTCGACGGATGCGGGGTGACGACCAGCTTCATCGGCTGGGTCACGTCGGGGTCGTCGCTCAGGTCCGGCGTCGCCTCCTCGGCGCTGAACCCCGCCGCGCGGCCGTCGACCTCCACCGACGAAACCTCGAGGTCGTCCTGGAAGTCGAGGCTGAACTCCCTCAGCTTCTGGCTCGCGGTGGCGATCATCGTCGTCTCGGCGGAGTCGAGCCGGTTCGCGCCCGGGTCGTAGTCGAGCTCGATCCGGTAGTGCTCGGCGTCATATCCGCCGTTGCCCAGCTGCGGCAGCAGCGGGTCGCCGAGCGAGCGGGCGCCGTCCGAGGGCTTGCCGTATCCCTGGCCACCGGGCGCGGCGGCGCTCGTCGCGGGGAACGCGAGCAGGCCGCAAGCGAGCGCGATCGTGAACCCCTTGAACCAACGGCTGCTGATCACAGTCTCTCTCCCTCGATGCGTAGACGACAGCGTGCTGGCAGCGAGGCTAGACCACAACCGCGCTCAGGTCCACTCGGGCCCGAACAGCGGCGGGCGCGAGACGATCGGCTTGAGCAGCAGCGCCTCGCGGGCGCGGTCGGCGATCCCGCTGGCGGTCAGCCCGAAGTGCTCCATGCAGGCCTCGGCGGTGCCCGAGACCCCGAACTCGTCGCCCATCCCGACGGCGAAGATCGGCACCGGGTGCTGCTCGGCGGCGACCTGGCGCACGGCGTCGGCGAGGCCGCCGACGACCCGGTGCTCCTCGGCGGTGACGGCGACGCCGGTCTTCGACACCGACTCGAGCACCGGTCCCGACTGGATCGGCTTGAGCACCGAGACGTTGAGCACCTCGGCCTCGACGCCGTCCTCGCGCTCGAGCGACTCGGCGGCCTCGACCGCGCGCCAGACCATGTGTCCGGTGGCGATCAGGGTGATGTCCTTGCCCTCCCGCAGCACGTCGACCCCGCCGGCCAGCGTCTCGGGGATCTCCTTGTAGACGATCGGGGTCGCGGGGCGCCCGAGACGCAGGTACATGGGCTCGTCGTTGGCCTCGAAGCTGTCGATCACCGCGCGGTAGGCCTGGTTGTAGTCGGCGGGAACGACCACCTGCATGCGCGGCATCGCGCGCATCAGCGCGATGTCCTCGATCATCTGGTGCGAGGCTCCGTCCTCACCGAGCGAGACGCCCCCATGCGAGGCGCCGATTCGCACCTTGAGCTCGTTGTGGGCGATCCCGAGCCGGACCTGGTCGTAGGCGCGCCCGGCGGCGAAGATCGCGAAGGTCGAGCAGTACGGGACCTTGCCGGTGGCGGCCAGGCCGCACGCCATTGACATCATGTTCGCCTCGGCCGCGCCGCAGTTGAAGAACCGCTCCGGGAAGCGCTTGCCGAACTTGATCGACTGGGTCGAGACGGCGAGGTCGGCGTCCAGGGCGACGACCTCCTCGTGCGCCTCGCCGAGCTCGACCAGGGCGGCGCCGTAGGCCTGGCGCGTGGCGATCGGCTCGGTCTTGGCTTCCGCGGCCATCGCTACTCGGGCGGGTCCGAGTCGGGATCGTCGGCGCCGGTCTCGAGCGCGTCGGCCGGGTCGGCGCCGGCCTCGCGCGCACCCGCCCCGAGCGACCCGGTCTGCCGCTCGAGGCGCGCTTCGAGCTCAGCCAGCGCCTCGGCGGCGAGCTCGGGGCTCGGCGGCTTGCCGTGAAAGCCGAAGCGGCCCTCCATCGCCGAGACCCCCTTGCCCTTGGTCGTCTGGCAGACGATCGCCGCCGGGCGGTCGAGGGCACGGCTGCGCTCGAGCGCCTCGACCACGGCGGCCATGTCGTGGCCGTGGATCTCGACCGCGTCCCAGCCGAACGCCTCGAACTTGGCCCGCACGTCGCCGGTGTCCATGACCTCCTCGGTGGTGCCGTCGGTCTGCAGGTGGTTGTAGTCGACGACCGCGGTCAGGTTCGTGATCCCGAAGTGAGCGGCGGCGGTCGCCGCCTCCCAGGTCTGACCTTCCTGGCAGTCGCCGTCCGAGAGCACCCCGAAGACCTGAGCCGTCTCGGCGAGGCCGTCGAGGCGCAGCGCCAGGCAGATGCCGAGGCACATAGAGAGCCCCTGGCCGAGCGACCCGGTCGAGACCTCCACCCCCGACGTCCGGTTCATGTCCGGGTGGCCCTGGAGCTGAGCGCCGATCTGGCGCAGGCCCATCAGGTCCTCGAGCGGGAAGTAGCCAAGGTGGGCGAGCGCCGCGTACTGGATCGGCGCCGCGTGGCCCTTGCAGAGCACGAAGCGGTCGCGGTCGGGCCACTCGGGCGCGGCCGGGTCGTGGCGCAGCACGCGGTAGTAGAGCGCCGCAACGATGTCGGCGGCCGAGAGCGAGGAGTCGAGGTGGCCGGACTTGGCGACCGCGAGCATGCGCACGCAGTCGATTCGCAGGAGCGTCGCCCAGCGCTCGAGCTCGGCCACCGATGGCCTCGCCGGCTCGCCGGCGCCCTTGCGGCTTGGGGGCTGGGGGTCCGGGACCGGCCTGAGATGGGACACGGGCGCGAGATTAGCGGTCATCGCCGGGCCACCGTACGGGCCGCGGCGGACGCGAACCGCGGGCGGCGAGCCGGGCGCCCACCGGTCGCGTGACGCGAGCTCGACTCGACCGTAGTTCTTCCGCCATCGCCGCCGAGCGGATACGCGGCGGTCGTGAGAATTCAGGTGATGTCGCCTCGATCGAGACAGATCCCCGTGGCCCGCGCGGCGGTCGCCGGTGCGCTGGCCGGCGCGGCGATCGTCGTGTGGCTGTTGGGCCGCCGGCGCCGCTTCGTCGCGTTCAGCGCCGTCGGTCAGCTGCGGCTGCTGCGGCCGCGCCCCTCGGCGATCCGTCGCGCGCCGGGAAGCGGGGCGGGCGATGAGGCGGCGCCGGGTCACCGCGGGCCTCGCCGCGAGCCCGACGATGGTCGGCGCGGTCACCGTGCTGATCGTGATCGTCGCGGTCTTCCTCGCCTACAACGCCAACACCGGGCTTCCCTTCGTGCCCACCTACCGGATCTCGGTGCTCGTCCCGAACGCCGACTCGCTGGTCGAGGGCAACGAGGTCCGCGTCGGCGGGGTGCGGGTCGGGCTGGTCGAGACGATCGAGCCTGTCGCACGCGAGGACGGCAGCGCCGTCGCCAAGCTCGACCTGAAGCTCGACACGGACCTGGACCCCCTGCCGGTCGACTCGACCCTGATCGTCCGCGCCCGCTCGGCACTCGGGCTCAAGTACCTCGAGATCGCCAAGGGCACCGCCGATCGCGGCTACGCGCAGGGCTCGGTCCTACCGCTCTCGGCGGCGACGCCGCGGCCGGTCGAGATCGACCAGGTCCTGAGCACGTTCGACACGCCGACCCGGCTCGCGATCCGCCACAACCTGGTCGAGTTCGGAAACGCGCTCGCCGGCCGCGGGCCGGTGCTCAACTCCGCCCTCGGGCGGTTGCCGGGCGTGCTGCGCTATCTGCAGCCGGTGATGCGCAACATCGGCGCCCCGGCGACCGGCCTCGAGCGCTTCGTCACCGCGAGCGCCGCCGCGGCCGCCGAGGTCGCCCCGGTCGCCGACGTCCAGGGACAGCTCTTCGTCTCCCTCGACACCACCTTCACCGCGCTCGCCTCGGTCGCCCCGTCGATCGAGGAGACGATCGTCGAGACGCCGCCGACCTTCGACGTCGCCGCCCGCGCCCTGCCGACGATCCGGCCCTTCCTCGATCACAGCGCGACCCTGTTCACCGACTTCCGCCCGGGCGTCCGGGCGATCGAGCGCTTCTCGCCGCAGATCGCCCGCACGCTCGAGACCGGCGCCCCGGTCCTCCGCGACTCGCCGACGCTTAACCGCGAGCTGGCGCCGACCGCCGCCGCGCTGCGCCGCTTCAACGACGACCGGGCCGTGCGCTCGGGCCTCGCGAGGCTGACCCAGACGACGGACATCTTCGGGCCGGCGGTGCGCTTCATCGCCCCCGCGCAGACGGTCTGCAACTACGGGACGCTCGCCACCCGCAACCTGGCGAGCCTGCTCTCGGATGGTGCCGACGGCGGCAAGTGGCAGCGCTTCACGGTCTTCGACCCGCCGATCGGGCCCAACACCGAGGGCGGCTACGCCGCCGGGCCGGCCAACGGCGGCGGCGAGGTGACCAACTTCCTGCACTTCAACCCGTATCCGAACACCGCCTCGCCCGGCCAGCCGCGCGAGTGCGAGGCCGGCAACGAGGACTTCAAGGTCGGACAGCAGGTGATCGGCAACGTGCCGGGCAACCAGGGCACGGTCACCGACGACCAGCCGCAGGCCGAGCCGCCCGCCGACGAGGAGGCCGCCGACGAGGGGGGCGCGGGCCGATGAGGAGCCCCTTCCGCCGCTCGGCGAACCGCCGCCACCCCTCCGAGCCGGGCCCCGACGAGCGAATCTGGGGCCGCCACTACACCGGCGTGCGGCCGTGGGTCTTCGGCCTGTTGATCGCGATCCTGCTCGCGATCGGCGTCTACCTCGCCTTCGCCAAGGAGATCCCATTCACCGGCCCGGGCTATCAGGTCAGCGCCACGTTCGAGAACGCGACCACGCTGCGCGCGACGAACCCGGTGCGGATCGCCGGGGTCAACGTGGGCGAGGTGCAGTCGATCGAGCGCGACGGCGACGCGGCCAAGGTCGCCTTCACCGTCGACGACGCCGGGCGCCCGATCCACACCGACGCCGAGATCGAGATCCGCCCCCGCCTCTTCCTCGAGGGCAACTTCTTCCTCGACCTGGACCCGGGCAGCCCGAGCGCTCCCGAGCTCCCCGACGGCGGGCAGATCCCGATCACGCAGACCGCCACCGCGGTCCAGCTCGACGAGGTGCTGACCGCGCTCCAGGCGCCCGAGCGGCGCGGCCTGCAGCGGCTGCTCGAGGGCTACGGGACGGCGCTCACCTACGAGCCGACGCCCGCCGACGACGCCGACCAGGACCCGATCGTCCGCGGCGAGAGCGCCGCCGAATCGCTCAACGACGCCTTCCGCTACGGCGGCCCGGCGGGCCGCGGGACGGCGATCGTCAACACCGCCCTGCTCGGCGAGCACCCCCACGACCTCTCCGGGTTCATCCGCGGCTTCTCGCAGGTGTTCACCAAGCTCGCCGACCGCGAGCAGGACCTCTCCGACCTGATCACCAACTTCAACGTGTTCACCGGCGCGCTCGCCGCCGAGTCGGCCAACCTCGCCGACACCTTCTCGGAGCTCGCCCCGACGCTCGAGGAGGCCCAGCCCTCGCTGGCCCACCTCTCGGACGCGCTGCCGCCGCTGCGGGCGCTGGTGATCGAGCTGCGCCCGGGCGTCCAGGAGCTGCCCGCGACGATCGCCGCCGGCAACCCGTGGCTCGACCAGTCGCGCCGGCTGCTGGCCGACTCGGAGCTCGGCGGCCTCGCGCGGCTGCTGCGCAACACCGCCCCCGGGCTCGCCGAGGCCGCCGACTCGACGAAGACGCTGTTCAACCAGCAGACGCAGCTCGCGAGGTGCACCTCGCGAGTCCTGGTGCCGACCGGCGACCTCGTCGTCCGCGACCGGTTCGCGACCGGCGAGCCGAACTTCAACGAGTTCTTCTACGGGATCACCAGCTTCGCCGGCAGCGCCCAGGGCTTCGACGGAAACGGCCCCTACCTGCGCTTCCAGTCCGGCGGCGGGCCGACCCTGGTCAAGGGCAACAACCCCAGCGGCCCGGCGAGTGGGTTGAGCTCGCAGACGTTCAACTTCGCCAACCTGATCGAGCAGCCGGCGGGGATCCAGCCCTTCCAGCCCGCCAAGCCGCCGCCCTTCCGGATGGAGCTCCCGTGTGCTCGCAATCCGGTGCCCAACGTCAACGGCCCGGCCGGCGCCGTCGCCCCCTCCGACCTGACGGCGGTGACCCCGTGAGGCGCGCGATTCGCGAGCACCTGCGCGACTTCATCGCCGTCGCCGCGCTGTTGGTAATCGGGCTCGCGGTCACGATCGCGATCCTCTCCCAGCAGCAGCAGCCCTATCCCTCCTGGATCCCCTTCCTCGGCGACGATCGGTTCGAGCTCAAGGCCGAGTTCACCACCGCGCAGGCGGTCACCCCGGGCCAGGGCCAGACGGTGAACATCGCCGGGGTCGAGGCCGGCGACATCTCCGAGGTCGAGCTCGAGGGCGGCAGGGCGGTGGTCACGATGCTGGTCGACGAGAAGTACGCGCCGCTGATCAACACCGACGCGACGATGCTCCTGCGACCGCGCACGGGCCTTCAGGACATGACCGTCGACGTCGACGTCGGCGACTCGGGCGAGCCCGTCTCCGAGGGCGAGACGATTCCCGTCTCACAGACCGAGCCCAACGTCCAGCCCGACCAGATCCTCGCCTCGCTCGACGGTGACACACGCGCCTACCTGAAGCTGCTGATCTCGGGCGGCTCGGAGGGCCTCGGCAGCCGCGCCAAGGGCAGGCAGCTGTCGGCCGGCCTGCGCCGCTTCGAGCCGCTGGGCCGCTACCTGGCGCAGATCGGCGACGCGCTCAGCGAGCGGCGCCGCAACATCGCCGGCGTGATCACCAGCCTGCGCGAGCTCGGCGTGCAGCTCGGGCGCACCGACGTGCGCCTCTCCGACTGGGTCTCGTCGCAGAACTCGGCGATCGGTGCCTTCGCCGACCAGGAGGCGTCGCTGCGCGAGACCCTCGCCGAGTTCCCCTCGGCGCTGCGCGAGACGCGCACGGCGCTGCGCAGCGGCGACCGGCTCGCGCTCGAGCTCGGCCCGGCGTCGCGGGCGCTGATCCCCGCCGCGCAGGCCTTCGCTCCCGCGCAGCGCTCCCTGCAGGGCTTCTTCGCCTCGACGACCGGCCCGATCCGCGACCAGATCCGGCCCTTCACGACCGAGGTCCAGCCCACCGTCAGGCACGTCAAGCAGGCCGCCGGGCCGCTGGCCGCGACCACGAGGGGGCTCGGCCGCTCGCTGGCCGACCTGAACCGGCTCTTCAACGGCCTCGCCTACAACCCGCCCGGCCCGACCGAGGGCTACCTGTTCTGGCTCGCCTGGCTCAACCACAACCAGAACAACGCCTTCATGACCCAGGATTCCGCCGGCCCGCTGCTGCGCGGCGCCGTGCTGCAGGCCTGCGGCACCGCGGTCAACGCCGAGGCCTTCGCCTCGGCGCGCCCGTTCATCCGCACGCTCCAGCAGATCACCAACGTCACCCCGGCCGCCGAGATCTGCCCGCTCGACCCGACCGCGCCGCCGATTCCGATCACCCCGATCGTCCCCCCGATCCGGCCATAGGCGATGGAGACCAGGCCACCGACAATCAGCCGCATCCTGATCGCCGTCGGGTTCGTGATCTCGTGCTTCGGGCTCGCGCTCTTCCTCTGGCTCGCCTTCGGCGGCACGATCCCGCTCAAGCCCGAGGGCTACCGGGTCACGATCCCGTTCGACGAGGCGACCCAGCTCGCCCAGGAGTCCGACGTGCGCATCTCCGGGGTCTCGGTCGGCAAGGTCAAGCGCATCGAGCTCGGCGACGACGGCCTCGCGCAGGCGACGATCCAGGTCGACTCCAAGTACGCGCCGATCCCCTCCGACACGCGCGCGATCCTGCGCCAGAAGACGCTGCTCGGCGAGACGTACGTCGAGCTCACCCCCGGCAACGACGACTCCGGCTCGCTGCCCGAGGGCGGCGAGCTGCCCCGGGCGCAGGTCTCCGACGCCGTTCAGCTCGATGAGATCTTCCGCACCTTCGACGACCGCACCCGGGCCGGCTTCCAGGCCTGGATGCAGGGCCAGGCGGCGGCCCTGCGCGGCCGGGGCGAGGATCTCTCGGTCGCGATCGCCAGCCTCGACCCGTTCGCGGAGGAGGCCGACCGGGCGCTGCGCCTGCTCGACTCGCAGTCGAACGCCGTGCGCGGCTTCTTTAACTCCAGCGGCGAGGTCTTCGAGGCGCTCTCCGAGCGCCAGGGCCAGCTTCGCAGCCTGATCCAGAGCTCGGCGACGGTGTTCGCGACCACCGCCCGTCGCAACACCGACCTCGCCAGCGCCTTCGAGATCTTCCCCACCTTCCTGCGCGAGTCCCGGACCACGCTCGCGCGCCTCGAGCGGTTCGCGATCGACACCGACCCGCTCACGATCCAGCTCCGACCGAGCGTCAAGGAGCTGGCCCCGACCTTCACCGACCTGGGCCGGCTCTCGGAGCAGCTCGACCCCTTCTTCGTCGCCCTGCGCGGCACGATCGACGCCGCTCCGGGCGGCTCAGCCGCGCTGCGGCGCCTGCTCGACGCCGACCTGCCGCCGCTGCTCGCCCGCCTCGACCCGTTCCTGGCCCGGCTCAACCCGATCCTCGAAGGCGTGCGCATGTACCGCCACGAGATCACCGCTTTCCTCGGCAACGTCACCGCCTCCACTCAGGGCAGCGTCGACTTCACCGGCAGCGGCATCAAGCACCTGCGCACGGAGGCGCCACTGACCCCGGAGGTGCTCTCCACCTATCCGACCCGGCTGCGGATCAACCGCACCAACCCCTACCTGAAGCCGAAGGGCGCGCTCGACGTCCGCACGGCACTGAAGTCATTCGAGACCCGCCAATGCAGCGCCGGGTCTGAGGCCACGCTGCCGCCGCGCGAGACGACGATCACCGACCCGGCCTTCAACGTTCGCACCGACGGCGACGTGGCCCTCGCCGGCGACTACTACGACCGGATCAAGCTCTTCGCTTCAACGACCAGCAGTCGACGACGACGATCCCCGGGGCGCCCTGCGTCAAGCAGGGGCCCTACCAGTCGATCGGGGCGCCGAGCGAGAAGAGCGACTTCCTGCACGCCTTCCCGTTCCCATGATCCAGATGCGCGACCGCGGGGCACGCCGGCGCGCGGATCGCGCCGCGTTTGGCCGCCGATCTGGTAGAAGAGCAACTTCCGGCACGCGTCCGGGTTTACGGGATGCTCGGCCTTTACGCCGGCAATCGCGCGATCAATGGAATGATCGAGGAACCAACCACGCGGCAGCCCCCGAAGGGCCCGCGCACGAATCAACTAGGAGGAGAATGTGCGTAAGACACGCTTCGTGGTGACGCTCGGGCTGGTCATGGCCCTCGGCGTCGCCGCAATCGCCTACGCGGACGGCGCCTCGGACAACGAGGCCGGCGTCGTGGGCAAGGTCAAGCCGACCAAGCTCGACAAGAAGAAGTACAAGCCCGTCACGCTGTTCACCGGCGTCGAGACCAGCGGCACGGTCACCGGCGCGCAGCAGAACCCTGAGCAGGAGCTCATCTCCTGGGGCAAGAACGTGAAGATCGACTCCAAGGCGGCGCCGACCTGCTCCGCGCCGATCGAGTTCCTGTCGACCGACGCGGCGAAGCAAGCGTGCCCGAAGGGCTCGGCGGTCGGCAAGGGCAAGGCCTCGATCGTGCTGCCCGGCGGCCTCGAGTACGAGGGGCTGACGGTCACGGTGTTCAACGGCCCGGCCAAGAACCAGGTCCGGCTGCACACCTACGACCCGCGGCTCGCGGGCGCGACCCCGACCGTGTTCGGCAAGGTCGTCAAGTCGAAGGACGGCAGCAAGTACGGTCAGGCGCTGACCGTCCCCGACGCCCCCGACGTCGCCGGCGACACCGGCATGATCACCGAGTTCAACGCCTCGCTCGACAAGAAGAGCGGCGTGGCGACGGCCCGGTGCAAGTCGAAGAAGTTCCTCTGGAAGAGGACCGTCACCTACGACGACGGCTCGAAGGAGTCAGTCACGCTGTCGCAGAAGTGCAAGCGCAAGGGCGGCAAGAAGAAGTAACTGCCGCATCGCGTGATGTCGGTCGGTAGAAATAGGGCGGCCCTCCGGGGCCGCCCTGCTTCGTTCGCGCTACTAGGAGGAGAGAAGATGGCTCGCAGAGGAAGACTGGTCGCCGCGGTCGCGCTCACGCTCGCGCTCGGGGTCGCGGCGATCGCCTACGCCGACGGCGCCTCGCAGAATCAGGCGTTCGTCGAGGGCTCGGTCAAGCCGAAGAAGCTCGACAAGAAGAAGTACAAGCCGATCGACCTGTTCACCGAGGTCAGCACCGAGGGCCCGGTGCCGGGGATCAACCCGGAGAGCGAGCTGATCGAGTACGACAAGGACGGCAAGTGGGACAGCAAGGCGGCGCCCACGTGCTCCGCGCCGATCGAGTTCCTGTCGACGGATGCAGCGAAGGCGGCGTGCCCGAAGGGCTCGGCGATCGGCTCGGGCGAGGCCGACATCGAGCTCCCCGGCGGGCTCGAGTACAAGGGGCTGACCGTGACCGCGTTCAACGGCCCCGGCAAGAACGAGATTCGCCTGCACACCTACGACCCGCGGCTCGCGGGGGCGACCCCGACCGTGTTCGGCACGATCAAGAACCTCAAGGGCGGCGGCAAGTACGGGATCGCGCTCTCGGTGCCCGACGCGCCCGACGTCGCGGGCGACACCGGGATGATCACCAGGTTCGGCGCGACGATCAGCCGCAAGTCCGGCACCTCGCTGGCCCGCTGCAAGGACAAGAAGTTCCTGATCAGGCGGACCGTCACCTTCGACGACGGCTCCAAGTCGGTCGCCAAGGACTCGTCGAAGTGCAAGCGCAAGAAGGGCGGCAAGGGCGGCAAGTAGTCCGCACCGCTCCCGCGTGCGAGGGGCGGTGGCCGCCGAGCCGCCCCCCTCGCGCTCGGGCGCCCTCGCTTCGAGCTCGCGCCGCCCGCCCGCCGCCGGTCGCCGGTTCGGGCCGCCCGGTCCAGTACGTTGGCGCGATGAGCGGGCGGGCACGGCTTGCGGCGGGCATCGGTGCCCTCGCCCTCGCCCTCGCCGTGGTCGCCTGTGGCGACGACGAGGTGACTCGCTACGACGACGGCAAGCTGATCGAGCTTCTCAACCTCGAGAAGAGCGAGGGCGGCTACGCGATCGATGGTGATCCGTTCTGCGAGGTCTCAGGGCGGCTGCTCAACGATGCCGACGAGGTGGAGCAGGCGGCCGAGCGCGAGAAGCTCGGCCTGGTGATCACGAGCGCGGCGGGCAACGCCGGGGTTCAGGGCATCGCCCCATTCGCGCCCGATTGCCGCGACAAGGCCAAGCGCAAGCTCAACAAGCTCGACCCGAAGCCGAAGAAGGAGTGAGCGGGCGCGACTTTCCCGCCCGAGCGCTGTTCTAACCGGTGGGCCGGGGGGCGCAGAGGACCCAAGCTCTATTCGCGCGCGCGGCCGCCCCGCCGGCGCGCCAGGCAGGAGGAAGACGTGATCGCAAAGTCACGCCTGATCGTCGCGGCCGGGCTCGTGCTCGCACTCGCGGTCTCCGGGATCGCATTCGCGGCCGGCGCCGACGACAACCAGGCATCCGTCGAAGGCAAGGTCAGCCCGAAGAAGCTCGACAAGAAGAAGTTCAAGCCCGTGAACCTGCTCAGCGGCGTCCGGACCACCGGCCCCGTACCGGGGGAGAACCCCGAGCGGGAGTACCTCTCCTACGACCGCAACATCAAGTTCAAGAGCAAGGCGGCGCCGACCTGCTCCGCGCCGATCGAGTTCCTGTCGACCGAGGCGGCGCGCGCGGCGTGCCCGAGGAAGTCCTACATCGGCAAGGGCAAGGCCTCGATCGAGCTGCCCGGTGGCCTCGTCTACAACGGGATCACGGTGAGCGCCTTCAACGGCCCCGGCAAGAACCAGCTCCGCCTGCATACCTTCGACCCGCGGCTCGCCGGCGCGACCCCGACCGTGTTCGGCAAGCTGGTCAAGTCGAACGCCGGGCGCAAGTACAAGTGGGCGCTGAGCGTCCCCGACGCCCCCGACGTCGCCGGCGACACGGGCAAGATCACCTCGTTCAACGCGAAGATCAAGCGGTCGAGCGGCATCGTGCTGGCCCGCTGCAAATCGAAGCAGCTCCGCTTCGAGCGCAAGGTCACCTACGACGACGGCTCGACCGAGACGGTGACCACCCAGCAGAAGTGCAAGCGCAAGAGGGGCGGCAAGCACCGACGGCATCGCTAGTGCCCCGTGTAACGGCCGCCGGCGGGCGTAGGCTTTGTGGCGATGGCGACGAAGCGCGAGGCGCGGCTGATCTCACTCGGCTACGGGCGCCACGTGCGCGCCGACCGCGTCTTCGCCCTGGTCCCGCTCGAGCCCGGTGAGCGCGGCGACGGCCGGCGCACCTACGTGCACGTCGAGGGGCTCAGCGAGCCGCTGGTCGCCTCGCGCTCCGAGCGCGCGATCCTCACCGACGTCGAGGCCGCGCTCGCCGAGGCCGCCGGCATCCCGAGGCGCCGCGCCAAGGGGCAGGAGAGCCTGCTTTAGGTAAGGGCGGTCAGCCGGCGGGCCGACATGCGCCGGGGCGGCTGACGCCCCGCGGTCACCGGGGCGCCGCCCAGCCCGCCGCGCTCCTGGACACGACCTGCGCGGCGATCGCCGCCCCGACGATGATCGCCAGGCCGAGCGCGAGCGCGGCCGTGAGCGACACGTACAGCACCAGGAGCGCTGCCGACATCGCGCCCACGGCGAACGCGACCACCGACAACCCGCGTCGCACCATCACCGGGTGAAACGGCCCCAGCCCGCGGTCGGTGAGCGCCCCGGTGATCGTCAGCGTCAGCACCACGGTCAGCAGGTCGGGCACCTTCAGGTAGCGAATCGCCGCGAGCTGGGCGCCCATCGACATCGCCAGCAGCACGACCATGGTGTCGCGTGAGGCGCGCGGAAGGGGGTCTGCCGTCAGCACCGCGACCAGCATCACAGCGGCGGACAGCACGAGCTTGATGCCGAGCACGTTACGCAGCGCCCGCCCGCGATGCGACCGCCCGGCTCGGCACGCGCGGCCGCCGGCCAGCGCGCCGACGACGAACCCGCCCAGCGCGAGGGCGCAGGTCGAGACGGCGAAGCCCTCTGCGCCGGCGGCCCCCAGCCCGATGAACACCAGGTTGCCGGTCATCGCCGCCACGAACACGTGACCGAGGGCCAGGATCGAGATCGCGTCGACCACGCCCGCGAGGACGGTCAGCGCGATGAGCAGTGCGGGCAGCGGACCGTCCCGCTCGTCGATCACCGCCCGGCGGAGCCCGTCGAGCGCCCGAGGCGCCGGGGTCGCGAGCGTCGCCGCGTCCGTCACGCCCGCGGACTATCGCACTTCGCCCGGCGCACGGCGCCGGGTCGCCTCCTGGCCGTGACCCGTCCTCGGCTCGGCGGCCGCGGACTATCCTCGTCCGCCCGTGAGCTTCTACGTCACCACGCCGATCTACTACGTCAACGCCGAGCCCCACCTCGGGCACGCGTACACGACGATCGCCGCCGACATCCTCGCTCGCCACCACCGCCAGCGCGGCGAGGACGTCTTCTTTCTGACCGGCACCGACGAGCACGGCGAGCCGGTCGCGCTCGCCGCCGAGCGCGAGGGGGTCGAGCCCCAGGAGCTCGCCGATCGCAACGCCCCCAAGTTCGAGCGCATGGTCGAGCGGATCGGCGCCTCCAACGACTTCTTCATCCGCACCTCTGACCCGCGCCACGCGGACGGGGTCGCCGCGGTGATGCAGACCGTGTACGACAACGGCCACGTCTACGAGGGCGTCTACGAGGGCTGGTACTGCCCGCGCTGCGCCGACTTCAAGACCGAGCGCGAGCTGGGGCCGGGCAACACCTGCCCGATCCACGAGATCCCGCTCGAGCGCGAGCGCGAGGAGAACTGGTTCTTTCGGCTCTCGGCGTTCGAGGCCGACCTGAAACGGCTCTACGCCGAGCGTGCCGACTTCGTCGTCCCGGGCTTTCGTCGCAACGAGGCGCTCTCGTTCATCGATCAGGGGCTCGAGGACGTCTCGCTCTCGCGCCCGAAGCTCGAGTGGGGGATGCCCCTGCCGTGGGATCAGAGCCAGCGCATGTACGTCTGGTTCGACGCCCTGCTCAACTACTACACCGCGCTCTCCTTCGCCCGCGACGGCGAGGACCTCACCGACCGCTTCTGGCCGCCCAGCCGCCAGGTGCTCGGCAAGGACATCCTCAAGTTCCACGCGGTGATCTGGCCCGCGCTGCTGATCGCCGCCGGGCTCGAGCCGCCCCGGGGCCTGGCGATCCACGGCTTCCTGCTGATGGGCGAGAAGAAGATGTCGAAGTCGCTCGGCAACGTGCTCGACCCGAACCAGGTCATCGACCGCTTCGGCCCCGACGCGCTGCGCTTCTACTGCGCCCGCGAGGTCTCCTTCGGCCAGGACGGCAACGTCTCCGCGGCCGGGTTCGAAGCCCGCTACGAGGCCGAGCTGGCGAACGAGCTGGGCAACCTCGCCAGCCGCACGCTGGCGATGATCGACCGCTACCGCGACGGCGTCGTCCCGGACGCCGAGCCCGACCCGGCGCTCGCCGAGGGCCCCGACGCGCTCGAGGGCGTCGACGGCGAGGTCCGCGCGCTGCTCGACCGCGCCGAGCTGAGCCAGGCGCTGGAGGCGATCTGGACACGGGTGCGGCGGCTCAACCGCTACGTCGAGGAGAACCGGCCCTGGGACCTGGCCAAGGACGAGTCCGAAGCCGATCGGCTGGACCTGGTCCTCTACAACCTCGCCGAGGGGATCCGCGTGCTGGCGCTGCTGCTGATCCCCTACATGCCGGAGACCAGCGGGCGCCTGCTCGAGGCGCTCGCCGAGGGCAACCGCGAGCTCGACGCGTTCGGCGCCCGCGGCGGCGGTCAGTCGATCGACCGGATCCCGGCGCTGTTCCCAAAGCTGGATTAGGGTCCGAGCGCCGGACTAGGTTGGCGGGCGCCCCGTGCGCTACGTGACCCGCACCTTCCTCGCGATGGCCCTGTTCGCGTTCTGCTGGGTGGCGGTCGGCTACGCGGTCTTCGAGTTCGTGCAGGTCTGGACCTGTGCCGGCCGCCGGGCGTCCGGGGCGGCGCTGGATTGCAGCGCCGGGCTCGACGGCCTGTTCCTCGCCCTCTTCGGCGGGATCGGGCTGAACTTCATCGCGGCCGCGATCTACCGCAGACGCGGGACGCCCCCGGGCTCGAGCGGCGCGCCGCCGGACGGCCTCGTCGTCCTCTGGTTCTGGACCGGGCTGTTCTGGAGCGTGGCGGCGGGCTCGTTGATCGGCATGTTGCACACCGACGCAGACCCGAACGCGGGTTGGTTGATCGGCGGGTCGGTGGTCGGCCTCATGGGCCTGATCTTCGGCCTCGGAGGCCTGGCGGAGGCAAAGCGCCGCCACGGGGCGGAGCCGCGGCCCACGGAGGGCTCCCTGAACCCGATCGCGGTGATCGCTCACCTGCTCGCGATCGCCGTCGGCCTGCTCGGTGGGTGGCGCGCGATGGCCGCGATCGCGCCGGATCGGTCCGATCCCGATGCCGCGCCCGGCGTGATCTCGGCGTCGGGGCCGGGCGCGGTCGCCGGCGACGACCCCGACTCGCTGTTTCGGGCCGAGAACCTCGGCCCGGCGCTGAGCGAGCTCGCCGAGCAGCTTCCGGCGGGCGAGGGGGTGGTCCGGCTGCGGATCGAGCCCGGCTCGGCGAGCGTCGAGGCCGCCGCCGCGGACGGGACCTTCGAGATCGACGACGTCTCGGCGGACCTGCCGGCGAGGCTCGGCCGGGAGATCCACCGCGAGCGCCGGCGAGTGACGCTCGACGAGATCGGCTACATGGAGCTGGTCGCCACCCGCAAGGGCCCGGAGTGGTACGCGAAGCTCGACGTCTCGCGGACCGACGTGAACCCGCCGTGGACATTCGGCGCCCCGCTCGAGGGGTCGCCGCTGACGCTCGGGCCGCTGCCGCCGAAGGCGATCGAGCCGTAGGCGCGGGCCCCGCGGCGCTCGCCGGCCGGCGCGGCGCCCGCGGCCCTCGCCGGGCCGCATCCCCCGCTAGCCTCGACGCCGTGGCAGGGGTGTTCGTCGGCGACGGCTTGCGCAAGCGCTACGGGCGCTCCGAGGCCCTGCGCGGCGTCTCGCTCGAGGTCGCCGACGGCGAGATCGTCGGCCTGCTGGGGCCCAACGGCGCCGGCAAGTCGACCCTGGCGAAGATCGCCTGCGGGTTGGTCCGCCCGAGCGCCGGCGCGGCGCGGGTCGCCGGGCACCGGGCGGGCAGCCCGCCGGCCCGCGCCGCGATCGGCTACCTCGCCGAGCTCTTTCGCTTCCCGGGCTGGGCCAGCGCCGAGGAGGTGATGAGCCTGCACCAGCGACTCGGCGGCTCGACCGGCGGCGCCGCCGAGCGCGCCGAGCTGCTCGACCTGGTCGGGCTCGCCGACGCCGCGCGGACGCGGGTGGCGGCGATGTCGAAGGGCATGCAGCAGCGCCTCGGCATCGCCCAGGCGCTGATCGGCAGCCCGCGGCTGTTGCTGCTCGACGAGCCGACCAGCGCGCTCGACCCCGCCGGGCGCCGGGTCGTTCGCCGGCTGCTCGGCGAGGTCCGCTCGCGGGGGGTCTCGGTGCTGCTCAGCTCGCACCTGCTGGGCGAGGTCGAGCTCGTCTGCGACCGGGTCGCGATCCTGGTCGACGGCGAGATCGTCGAGCGCGGGTCGCCGGCCGAGCTCCACACGCCGCGAGGGATCGAGGTCGAGACGGGCTCGGGCCGGCGGACCTACGACGGCGCGGTCCGCGAGGATGCGCCGCGGATCGTCGCCGAGCTGGTCGCGGCCGGGGAGAGCGTCTACGAGGTCCGGGTCCTG
Source organism: Solirubrobacterales bacterium (assembly GCA_009379895.1). GTDB lineage: Bacteria > Actinomycetota > Thermoleophilia > Solirubrobacterales > 70-9 > WHSW01. The sequence goes on along the minus strand of WHSW01000022.1, from coordinate 5,510 downwards.
GCGAGCACCCTCGAGGACGCCTACCTGGAGGCGGTCGGGGAGCGGCCGAGTTGAGCGGGCGGATCGAGAGCATCGCCGCCGCCCGGGCGGTGGTCGGCTTCGCGCTCGCCGAGAGCGTGCGCCGGCGCGTGTTCGCGATCGTGGTCGCGCTCACGCTCGTCTTCCTCGCGCTCTACGGCCTCGGCGTCAACTTCGCCTTCGACGAGATCGAACGGCGCACCCTGATCGGCAGCGAGCTGATCGACGAGCGCGCGCTGGCCGGGTCGACGCTGTTCGGCCTGGCGATGTTCGCGACCCTCTTCCTCGGCGCGGTGCTGGCCGTCTTCTTGACGATCGGCGTGGTTCGCGGCGACGCCGAGAGCGGCCTGCTGCAGCCGCTGGTCGTCCGGCCCCTGGGCCGCGGCGCGATGCTGGTCGCGCGCTGGGCCGGGGCGGCGCTCGCGGCGGGCGCCTACGCCCTCGTCGTCTACGCGCTCTCGCTCGCGCTCACCAGCGCGCTCGGCGACTGGAGCCCCGACCACGTCGTCCTCCCGGGCCTGGCGCTGGCCTTCGCGGTGGTGATCATCGCCGCGATCTCGGTGCTCGCCTCGGTCTTCATGGCCTCGACCGCGCAGGGGATCGCGGTGTTCATGATCTTCGGCGCCGGCCTCGTCGCCGGGCTGCTCGGCCAGATCGGCGACGCGCTCGACTCGCGCACGCTCGAGCGGCTCGCCGATGTCGCCTCCTATGTGCTCCCGTTCGAGGCGCTCTATCAGCACGGGCTCTTCCTGCTCACCTCGGAGCAGCTCGGGCTGACGGGCGCGCTGGTCCAGCTCGGCCCGTTCGGGGGCGCCAGCGAGGCCGGGTCGGGCCTGCTCGCGTTCGCGCTCGCCTACACGGCCGCGGTGATCGGGCTCGGCGTCGCCGCCTTCGCCCGCGCGGACCTCTGAGGGCCCGGACTCCTGGCAGACTCGGCCGCATGGTCGACACCCATTGCCACCTGGGGCTCTGCGAGCCCGACGAATCCGAGCTCGTCACGGCCGCTCGCGCCGCCGGCGTGCGCCGGATGCTCACCGTCGGCATCGACGAGGACTCGAATGCCGCGGCGATCGAGTCCGCCGAGGCTCACGAGGAGGTCCTCGCCTGCGTCGGGCGCCACCCCAACGGGGCCGGCGGCTTCGATGACGCCGCCGCGGCGCGACTCCAGGAGCTGGCGGCGCACCCGCGGGTCGCGGCGGTCGGCGAGACGGGGCTCGACTTCTACCGCGACCGCGCCCCGCGCTCCGACCAGCATCGCGCCCTTCGCGCCCAGATCGCGATCGCCAGGCGGGTCTCCAAGCCGCTGGTCATCCACGTCCGCGACGGCGCCCAGACGACCGACGGCGAGGCGCTCGCCGAGACCTTCGAGACCCTGCGCGCCGAGGCGACCGGCGTGACCGTGGTCCTGCACTGCTTCTCGGCGCCGGTCGAGCGCGCCGGCCAGGCCGCCGACTGGGGCTGGTACTGCTCGTTCGCCGGCAACCTCACCTACCCGAGCGCCGAGGCCCTGCGCAGGTCGGCGCGCGAGGTCCCCGACGATCTCCTGCTGGTCGAGACCGACTCGCCGTTCCTCGCGCCCCAGCCGGCCCGCGGCAGGCCCAACCAGCCCGCCAACGTGGTCGCCACCGCGACGGCGCTCGCCGAGCTCCGCGGCGTCCCCTACGACGAGCTCGAGCGGACGGTCGAGACCAACGCGGCGCGCGTGTTCGGATGGTGAGCGGTGGTGCGTTTAGGCCAGAACTTCCTCGCCGACCCCAACCTGCTCGAGGCGATCGTCCGCGAGGCCGACCCCGACCCGCGCGACGTCGTGCTCGAGGTCGGCGGCGGCGAGGGGGGGCTCACCGCGCGGCTCGCCGAGCGGGCCGGGCACGTGCACGTGGTCGAGCTCGACGAGCGCCTGCGCGCGCCGCTCGAGGCGATCGCCGCCGAGCACGGCAACGTCGAGCTCGTGTTCGGCGACGCGATGCGGCTCGATCTGCGCGCGCTCGACCCGCCGCCGAGCCGGATGGTCGCCAATCTCCCGTACGCGATCGCGACCCCGCTCATCCTGCGGACGATCGCCGAGCTCGACGCGATCGGCTCCTGGACGCTGATGGTCCAGCGCGAGATCGCCGACCGCCTGCGCGCGGCGCCGGGCTCCAAGACGTACGGCTCGCCGAGCGTGCTCGTTCAGCTCGCCTGCTCGGCGCGCCTGCTGCGCGCGGTCGACCGCGCGGTGTTCGTGCCGCGCCCGCGTGTCGACTCGGCGCTGCTCGGCCTCGAACGGGTCGCCCCCGCAGCGACCCCGCGGGTCGCGCGGCTGGTCCGCGACGCCTTCGCGCACCGCCGCAAGTCGCTCGCTCGCTCGCTCGAGCACGCGCGGCCGGGCAGCCGCGAGGTGGTGCGCGCGGCGCTCGCGGACCTCGGGTTGCCCGCCGACGCGCGCGCGGAGCGGCTTGCCCCCGAGCAGTTCGTCGCGCTCGCCGAGCGGATCCGGTAGGCCGCCGCCCGTGATCGCCCGGGCGCCGGCCAAGCTCAACCTCTGCCTCTATCTCGGGGGTCGGCGCGAAGACGGCCTGCACGAGCTGCGCTCGCTGTTCTGCCCGCTGCTGCTCTCGGACCGGATCGAGATCGGCGCGGCGGCGGGGGAGGCCGACGAGGTCGCCTGCCCCGGCGTCGAGGGCCCGAACCTGGTCGGCGTCGCCCTGGAGGCGATGCGTGCACGGGGCTGGCGCCACCCGCCGGTCCGGGTCGAGATCGAGAAGCGGATCCCGGTCGCCGCCGGACTCGGCGGCGCCAGCGCCGACGCCGCCGCCGCGCTGCGCTTCGCCGGCGACGAGCTCGCCGACCTGCCCGAGCTCGCACTCGGCCTCGGGGCCGACGTTCCCTCGCAGCTCGACCCCGCCTTCGCGCTCGTCTCGGGGGCGGGTGAGCGGATCGAGCCGCTCGGCGCGCCGGGGGAGTTCGCGGTCGTGATGATCGTCGACCGCGAGGGCCTCGACACGGGCGCCGTGTACGCGGAGGCCGATGCGCTCGGCCTCGGCAGGGAGCGGGGCGAGCTCGACGAGCTGGGGGTGCGGCTGCGCGAGGCGGGCGCGGGCGCCGCGCCGCTCGCCTACGCCGACCTGCTCGTCAACGATCTCGAGCAGGCGGCGATCTCGCTGCGACCCGCGATCGCCGAGGCGCTCGCCGCGCTCGACGAGGTCGGCGCGGCTCGCGCGCTGGTCACCGGCTCGGGCCCGACGGCGTTCGGGATCTTCGCGGACCTCGCCGCCGCCGAGGCCGCCGCGGCGGCGCTCGCGCCCCGCTACGCGGACGCGATCGTCTCCGGTCCGCAGCGGCTCGGATAATCCCCGCGGGTGCACGTGCCGAAGGAAAAGCGCGACCGGGTCCGTCTCGGGGTGATCGCCGCGATCGTCGTCGCCGGATTCGTCGCCTACCAGCAGCTCGCTCCCGACATCAACGTCGAGCAGATCCTCGAGGACCTCTCGCGCGAGCTCGGCGACTGGACCTACGTGCTGGTCGGCGTGCTCGCCTTCCTCGAGACCGGCGCCTTCGTCGGGCTGGTATTCCCCGGCGAGACCGCGGTGATCCTCGGCGGCGCGGTCGCCGGCCAGGGCGAGACCTCGATCGTGATCACGATCGCGATCGTCTGGTTCTGCGCCTGGGCCGGCGACACGACCAGCTTCTGGATCGGCACCAGGCTCGGCCGTGGCTTCGTGCTCAGGCACGGGCCGAAGGTGCGGATCACGCACGAGCGTTTCGAGCAGGTCGAGCGCTACTTCGCGCGCCACGGCGGCAAGACGATCCTGATCGGGCGCTTCGTCGGCCTGGTGCGCGCGCTGGCGCCCTTCATCGCGGGCAGCTCGGGGATGCGCTACCGCGCCTTCGTCCCGTTCAGCGTGCTCGGCACCGGGCTCTGGGCCGCGGCCTTCTCGCTGCTCGGCTACGCGCTCTCGCAGAGCCTCGACAAGGCCACCGAGATCGCGGGCACCGGCGCGCTCGTGTTCGGGACGCTGGTCGTGATCGTGGTCGCGGTGATCGTCGCCTCGCGCTATCTGCGCGAGCCCGAGAACCGCCGGAAGGTAGCGCGGCGGATCGAGTCGACGCCGGGCCTGCGGCGTCTGCTGCCGCAGCTGCGCTTCCTCTGGAAGCGTCTCACGCCCGGCGGCCTCGGGCTCGAGTTCACCACCCTGCTGGCGACGCTCTCGGTCTCGCTCTTCGTCTTCGTCGGCTACGCGCTGGTGGTCTCCGACGACGCCGGCCCGACGCCCGGCGACTCGCAGGCGATCGACGTCTCCTCCTCGCTGCGGGCCGACTGGTTGATCGACTTCAGCAAGGTCTTCACCGAGCTCGGCTCGACCCCGGTGACGCTCGCCGTCGCGGTGGCGGCCGGGATCGTGCTCGCCCGGCGGCGGCTCTGGGCGGAGGCCGCGGTGCTGGTCGCCGCGCTGGTCATCTGTCACATCGCGGTCCCGGCCTTCAAGGAGCTGATCGACCGGCCGCGACCCGACGGCGCGCTGATCGGCACGTCCGGCGAGAGCTATCCGAGCGGGCACGCGACCTACTCGGTGCTCTACGCGTGGCTGGCGCTGACGATCGCGATCCGCGCCAGGCCGGGCCGGACCTACGGCTCGGCGCTGATCGCCGCGGGGATCGCGCTCGCGGCGCTGGTCGGCCTGAGCCGCGTCTATCTCGGCGCCCACTACCTCTCCGACGTCAGCGGCGGGTGGGGATTGGGGGTCTCCGCGTTCGCAATCTGCGCGATGATCGCGATGGTCGTCACGCACTTACGGCAGAATCACACCCGGTGACCGTCTTCTTCGCGGCGAGGATCGGAACCGAGTACCTGCTCTTCGGCGGCGCGGGCCTGGTCAGCCTGCTCGCCTTCGCCGCCCTGATCCTGGCCCCGGCGATCGGCTCCTTCGGGCGCACCTGGGAGAAGGCGACCGCGGTGCTGGTCTCGGTCTTCGTGCTCGCCGCGCTGCTCGCGATCGGGGTCGCGATCGGCGTGCTGATCGTCTACTACTGGGACGACATCAACCACCTGTTCGGCGGCTGAGCGGATGAGCTCGGGGGCGAGAGCGGGCGCGCGGCGCGAGCGGCAGGCCGATGCGGCGACGCTCGAGGGCCTCTCGGAGGCGATCGAGTCGGGCGCCGGGCTGCCCGCCGTGGCGCGGGCCGCGGCGGCCGCGCTGGGCGCCAGCGTCGCCCTGATCGACCGCTCCAGCGCCGTGCTCGCGGTCGCCGCCTCCTCGTCGGCGGAGGAGAGCAAGCTGCTCGGGGGCGGCGACGGGATCGGGGCGCTCGAGCTGCGGGTCGCCGACGCCCCGGTCGGCGAGCTGCGCTACCGGGTCCGAGGCGCGCCGCCCTCCCCGACGCTGATGCGGACCGTCTCGACGCTGCTCGCGCTCGAGCTGGAGCGCGCGCGGGCCCCCGAGTGGGCGAGCGACGAGGCGGCGGGCGAGTTCGTGCGCGCCGTGCTCGAGCGCCGGGTGACCGACCGCGGCGAC
>WHSW01000229.1 GCA_009379895.1 Solirubrobacterales bacterium | reverse complement strand
CTCGGGCGCGGCCCGCGAGCGGGTGACGTGCATCCGCTTGCTGGCGCTGGGCCGAACCGGGTCGGACGTCGCCGAGGCGATCGGGCGCAGCGTCAACACGGTCTACCGCCACAAGAGGCGATTCCTGGAGGAAGGCGAGGCGACGCTGCTGGCCGAGGGCTGGGGCGGGCGCCGCAACGCGGTCCTGACCGAGGCCGAGGAGGCCGAGCTCGCCGCCGACTTCGAACGAGCCGCCCGCGACGGCGAGCTGATCACCGCGAACGCGGTGATCGCGGCGGTGGCCAAGCGTGCGGGACGGCGGGTGGACCCGACAACCGTGTACCGGATGCTGAGGCGCCACGGCTGGCGCAAGGTGACACCCAGGCCGCGCCACCCCGACGCAGACCCCGATCGCCAGGAGGCGTTTAAGGAAACTCTTTCCAGCCTGGGCGATGTACTCGGTCCGGGCCTCGGTGTCCGTCACGACCTAGTCACCGTCCCAGCCCAATCGAGACACGGGTGCCTGTCCGTCCTCGGCGGGATCGAGCAGGTGATCGTCGACATCGACGAGGTGCTCGAGGCCGGAGTCGTTGGAGTCACCGAGGAGCGCTGGGGCGAGGATCTGGGCCGCTGTGGTGCCGATCCCCGGATCCGGGACGAGATCGGCGAGCGTGTGCGGGCGCTGCTCGCCGAGGTCGCGCCCGAGGCGCAGGGGGTCGAACCTTCGAGGGTCGACGCCCCCCGGGAACGCGTAAACTACTCATAATGGTTCAGGAGGTGGCGGGGATCGGCGGACACCGCAGGCATGCGGGCGCGGTGGCGCTCTGCCTGCTCGTGATCGGCGCCGTGGCGCTTGTGGCGCCCGCCAACGCCGCCCGCGCGACGGCCAAGCCCGGCGCCTACAAAGGCAAGGTCTTCAGCCGCGAGGACGGGCCCAACAACAAGGAGTGGGTCAAGTTCAAGGTCGTCGGCAAGAGGATGAAGGCGTTCACCTCGCGCCTCTGGGTCATCTGCTACGCCGGCGGCACGACCTATCTCAACCTGCCGGTCAAATTCAAGGCGCCGCCCGCGAAGATCAAGCGCGGCCGGGCCGACCGCCGGTGGCGCAACCCGTTCCGCGTCGACGGCGAGCGCGAGGTGCTCAAGGGCCGGCTGAAGCTGCGGTTCAAGTCGCGCGGCAAGGTCGGCGGCAAGGTGCGGATCGAGTTCGGCTCCTGCGGCACCACGACCGGCGATCCACCCGGCTACATGGCGATCCGCGCCAAGCACCGGCGCTGACGCCGGCACAACGTCGTGCGAGCCTGTCGAGGGTGACGGCCGCAACTGAGCGCGATGCGCCGCGCGTCCTGGGCCTCTCTCCGGATTGGCTCGGCGAGTCGGCCGCGCTGCTCGCCGCGAGCTTCGCGGACGACCCGGTCTATCGTGCAGTCTTCGCGCGGGCCGCTGATCCACGGCGCGAGCTGCAGCGATTCATGGCGAGCCCGCTGCGGGACGCGCTCGACGCGGGTGTGGCGCACGGGGCGCTGGTCGCGGGCAGGCTGGCCGGCGTCGCGGCGTGGCTCCCCCCGGGCGCATATCCGTGGAGCGCGGCACGGAAGGCACGCGCTGCGCCGCGCCTGTTAGGCATCTGGCTGGGCGCTCCGGGGAGCGCGCGGATGCTCGCCCGGCTCGGCTCGAACGTTGAAGCCGCATTCCCCCGAGACGAGCCGCTCAGCTACCTCGAGGTGATCGGCGTCGATCCGGCGTTTCAGGGACGCGGCGTGGGTTCGGTGCTGATCCGAGAGGGCCTGCGGCTCGCCGACGCCGCCGGCCATGCCTGCTACCTCGAGACGCCGGTCGCCTCGAACGTTCGCCTCTACGAGCGCTTCGGCTTCGAGGTCGAGCGCGATGGGCTCGAGCTCCTGCCCGGCGGCCCGACCCACTGGACGATGCGGCGGCCGCACGGCCTGACCGAACCTGCCGCCTCAATCGGGGTCAGCTGAGGTCCGCACCTTCCGGCGCCTCTAGTCCGCTTCGACCGCGAGCCGTCGCGGCGCGGCGCCGCTGCCCGCGAGCCGCTGCTGCTGGCGCTCGGGGCTGATCCGGACGACGTTCCAGGCGAGCCCGAGCCTCTCCATCAGGGTGATCAGAGCGCCGGAGATGTCGATCTCCCACCAGCGCATCCCCTGCCTCGCCGCGCGCGGGAACGCGTGATGGTTGTGGTGCCAGGACTCGCCGAGCGACGGGATCGCGAGCCAGAACACGTTCGTCGACTCGTCGTCGACCGCGAACCGGCGGCGGCCGAAGAAGTGACAGACCGAGTTGATCGACCAGGTGACGTGGTGGACGAGGAAGATCCGCACCAGTCCGCCCCAGAGCAGGCCGGTCGCCGCCCCGGCGAGCGTGCCGGTCAGCGCGAACCCGAACAGCGCCGGGATCAGAAGGCTGAGACCGACGAGCCACAGGAACGAGCGGTTGATCCGCCGCATCACCGGGTCCTCGAGGAGCTCGGGCGCGAACCGCCGCTTCGTCGCCTGGCCCTGGGTGTCGACGAGCCAGCCCATGTGCGCGTACCAAAGCCCCGTGAGCGCGCCGCGCAAGCCCTCGCCGTGGCCGTGGGGCGAGTGCGGGTCGCCGTCGGTATCGCTGAACGCGTGGTGCTTGCGGTGATCCGCGACCCAGTCGATGATCGAGCCCTGCACGGCCAGCGAGCCGAGGACCGCGAACGCATAGCGCACCCAGCGCTTCGCCTCGAACGCGCGGTGGGTGAAGAGCCGGTGGTAGCCGACCGTGATCCCAAGCGCGGTCGGCACGTACATCGCCGCGAGGATCACGAGATCGGTGGTCGAGACGAGGTCGTTCCAGAGCAGGACGACGCCGGCGACGAACGCGACGAACGGGAGGATCGCGGCGGCGAGGGTGATGTTGCGCTGGAGACGGCTCATGGCTTTCAGGTTCGCGCGGATCACGCAGCGCGGCTAGTGTCGATCCTCAAGAGTTCGCCGCAGGATCTCATAGCATTGCTATGAATGAACGTGCCTGATCGCCCGCATCTACTGGCGCTCTCGTCCGTCCGTAGCAACTTGGTAACAGGTCTGCGCTCGATCCTCCCCGAGGTCGGCGACGAGATCATCGCCGCGATCCGCGAGTCGGTGCCCGAGTACGCGCGACCGCTCGAGGGCAGCTTCGGCCGCGGCGTGCGGGCCGGCGTCGACGAGGCCCTGACCCGGTTCGTCGACGACATCGAGACCCCCGGGGCGGACCCGGGGCGCTGGCGCACCGTCTATCTCGAGCTCGGTCGCGGCGAGGTTCGCCAGGGTCGGACCCTTGACGCGCTGCTCGCGGCGTACCGGGTCGGCGCCCGGGTCGCCTGGCGGCGGATCGCCGAAGCGGCGAGCGCGGCCGGTGCCGGGGTCGAGGAGCTGACCGCGCTCGCGGAGGCGATCTTCGCTTACATCGACGAGATCTCGGCGATCTCGGCCGAGGGCTACGCCGCCGCCCACGCCGAGGCCGCCGGCGAGGCGCAGAGGCGGCGCGAGCTCGTCGTCCGGCTCCTGATCGAGGGCGCCGGCGCCGAGGCCGTCGCGCAGGCTGTCGACGCCGCCGGCTGGCGCCCGCCCCGTTCGGCCGCCGCGGTCATGACCCGCGACGTGCAGCCGGGCGCGCTCGCGACTCGCCTCGGCTCCGGGGTGATCGCGGCGACGCTCGCCGAGGGGGTCGTCTGCGCCGTCGTGCCCGACGCCGACGCCCCGGGCCGGCGGAGCGAGCTCGCATCGGCGCTCGCCGAGCGCCCGGCGGCGATCGGTCCCACGCTCGAGCTGCTCGCGTTCGGCGCGAGCGAGGCGCGCGCCCGGCGGACGCTCGAGCTGCTCGAGGCGGGAACGATCTCGGGCAGCCCGGCGCTCGCCGCCGACCACCTGGCGACCCTGATCGTCCACGACGACCCGGCGCTGCTCGCCGACCACGCAGCGCGCGAGCTCGCCCCGCTCGCCGGCGAGACCGAGCTCTCACGCGAGCGGCTCGAGGCGACGCTGCGCGCATGGCTCGACCATCCCGGCCGCCCGACCGAGGTCGCGCGGGCGGTCCACATCCACCCGCAGACCGCCCGCTACCGGCTGCGGCGGCTGCGCGACCTGCTCGGCGAGATCGACGACCCCGACCGGCGCTTCGCGCTCGCCCTCGCACTGCGCTCGCGGGACCGTTAGTTAGGCGATCCGCAGCTTCCAGGCGGGCACCCGGGCCTCGGGGAACTCGGCGACCTCGAGCACCCGCCCGACCCGCACGTTGACGGCCTCGAACTGTTCCCAGGAGATAGGGCCCGTCGGCTCCTCCGCTTCGCGTCTGGGGCCGACGGGGTTCGGGGCACTTCCCGCTTCGCGTCCGGGGCCGACGGGGTCCGCGCCACTTCCCGCTTCGCGTCCGGGGCCGACGGGGTTCGGGGCACTTCCCGCTTCGCGTCCGGGGCCGACGGGGTCGGGGGCCCGCTCACCGTCCCCGCGATTCACGGGGTGAGCACGATCTTTAGCGCTTCACGGTTGTCGTAGATCTCGTACGCCTGCGCCGCGTCGTCGAGCTTCATGTGGTGGGTGACGAGCGGGCTCGGGTCGAGGCGGCCGTCGGCGAGCGCGGCGAGCACCGGGTCGACGTGCTTGATCACGTTCGCGTGCCCGGTCTTCACCGTGAGCGCCTTGACCCAGACGATGCCCATGTGGACCTCGATCCGCTCGGCGTAGACCCCGGTTGCCGAGACCGTCCCGC
>WHSW01000228.1 GCA_009379895.1 Solirubrobacterales bacterium | reverse complement strand
CTGGCCGAGGCGGTGCGTGCCATCGACGGCGACGTCGACCTGATCGTCACCCCCGAGCTCTGCACCACCGGATACGACCTTGACGGTTTCCGCGCCCGGGGCGCCGAGCTCGCGGAGCCGCTCGACGGCCCGACGGTCGCGCTCACCATGGATCTGGCCGCCGCCCGCCGTTGCACGCTGGTCGTGGGCCTGCTCGAGCGAGGCGACGGCGGTGCACTCTACGACACCGCCGTGGTCGTCAGGCCGGACGGCACAGCCGCTCCTTACCGCAAGACCCACCTCTACCCGCCCGAGTACGAGGTATTCACGCCTGGCGATCAGCTCTTCCCGGTTGCCACGCCATCGGGACGGCTCGGCCCACTGATCTGCTTCGAGCACGCCTTCCCCGAGATCGCGACCACGCTCGCCCTCGACGGCGCGCAGATCCTCGCCATCCCCTCCGCGGTCCCGCGGGGCTTCGAGCACGTGATGGGGGTCCGGACCTCGGCGCGCGCCCAGGACAACCAGCTGTTCGCGATCGCGGCGAACCTGACCGGGGGCCCGTTCTTCGGCGGCTCGATGATCGTCGATCCCCGCGGCGAGCGGCTCGCCACCGCGGGCGAGGAGGAGACCGTGATCCGGGCCACCCTCGATCTGGAGGAGATCGAGCGCGAGCGCGAGCGCGAGCCGGCCCTGTCGCTGCGCCGACCGGGCCTCTACCGCGAGTGAACGCGAGCGCGAAGCCGATCGACCTCGGGACCGGTTCGGTCACGGCCTCGCTGGGGTCAGACGGCCGCTGGCTCTCGCTCGGGACCGCGGATCGGCGCCACGGTTACGTCGAGCTCAACGCCCTGCCGCGGTTCAGGGACCGCTGGCGGGGAGATCCCGACGCCGTGCGCCGCTATCGCCGCTGGATGGCCGAGGACCGCTTCGCGTTCCTGCGCCTCGAGGTCCTCGGGGGCGGCGAGGCGGCGCCGGCGCACGAGCTCGGCGCCGACGGCGTCGCCCGGTGGGGGCTGGCCCGGGCGGGTGGCCCGCATCGGGTGATCGCCTGGGCCGACCCGGGCGCGGGCGGGATCCTCCAGCGTCACACGCTGCGCCTGGCGCCGGGCGGCCCGGGACGCTGCGAGCTGCGCTTCGGTGGAAGGCTCGGCGTCCACCCGACCCCGGAGATCACCGAGGCCGGGCCGGCGGGCGAGCCTCCGGGACCGACGAGGCTCAGCGCCCGCGGCCTCCGGCTGGGGATCGCGGCCCCGCCGCTGGACGCGCGGGCCGAGATCCGAGTCTCCGGGCGCGGTGCCCGGCTCGAAGCCTGGCGCGCCGACGATCACGGCGCCCGGTTGACGATCGAGCGCCTCGACGCGCGCGCGGCCGCCGTCGAGTTGCTGATCGAGTGCCGGCTCGGCGAGCCGGGCGGCGCCGCGCGAGCGGCTCCATCGAGGGCCCCGGCCGCGACCCCGGCGCCGGCCCCCGAGCGACGCCACCCGGCCGGCGCCGTGGCCCCGATCCACGCGGCCGCGCCGGCGCCGAGCGCGCCGCCGGTCCCCGAGGGGATGCGCGACGCCGTGCTGCTGCTGGCGCGCCGGGCGTGGTCCTACGTCGCCGGATGCACGGCCCTGCGCGTCGTCGGCGACGCCGAGGAGGTGTGCATCGTCACCGACCACCGCGTCCTCCCCCTGAGCTGGACCCGCGACGCCTACTACCAGGCGCTGCTCTTGCTCGCGCTCGACACTCCCGACGGCGTCGCCCGCCGGCTCGTCGCCGGCCACCTGCGGTGGCTGTGGGCGCGCTGCCGGCGACCCCGAGGGCTGTGGATGCGCAGCCACCGCCCCGACGGCGCCGCCAGGGATCTGCGCTACCAGGCCGACCAGCAGCTCTTCCCGCTGCTCGAGCTGGCCGACTATCACCGGGCGACGGGCGAGCTGCCCCGTCCGCCGCGCGGGGCGGGCGGGGCTTCGCGGCCGGCGTCGTGGTGGAGCGGGCGGGTGGGCGAGCTGCTCGCGGCCCTGCCGATCGCGCCTTCGGGGTTGCTACCGACCGAGGAGAACCCGGCCGACGACCCGGCCGCGCTGCCGTTCGCGCTCTCCACCCAGATCCTCTGCTGGTACGCGGCGCGGCGCCTGACGGAACTCGGCCTCGACCTCGACGTCGAGGCGCTCGGCGAGCGAGCCCGTCGGGCGGTCGCCGAGCATTTCGTCGCCGAGGGCCCGTTCGGGCCGCAGTGGGCCTACGAGGTCGACGGCGCCGGCCGCCGGCGCCTCTACCAGGACGCCAACGACCTGCCGACCGCGCTCGCGCCCCTGCTCGGGTTCTGCTCGCCGGGAGACCCGTTGTGGCGGGCGACCATGAGCTTCGCGCTCAGCGCCCGCAACCCCGGCTTCAGCCCCGGCCCATGGGGCGGGCTCGGCTCTCTGCACACACCGGGGACCTGGACGCTGGGCGACATCCAGGAATGGGTCGCCGCCTCTGCGCTCGGGGATCCCGAGCGATCCGCGCGGGCGCTGGCGCGCCTCGTCGCGGTCGCGAGCCCCGACGGCATGCTGCCCGAGGCCTACGACTCGGCCACCGGGACGGCTCCGGTTCGCCTCTGGTTCGCCTGGCCGGGGGCCGCGCTCGGGGCCCTCGTCGCGGGCGCGATCACCCCCGCGAGCCGTTCAGGTCCGCGACGCGACCGGCAGCCCGGTGATCGCCGCGATCAGCTCCGCCCCGCGTGAGGCCGCCGCCTCGGGCGCCAGGGCGCCCGTCAGGACCGACTCGAGGGTGGTCTGAAGCTGCGCCGAGACGCGCGCGTACGACGAGGTCGCCGGCCGCACCATGGCCGATCCCAGCATCCCCGCCGTGACCGAGAGCAGCGGCGACTCGGGGGCGACCCGCGCGACGGCCGAGTGGCGGGGCGGGATCTGGCCGGTGCGCAGCGACATCGTCGCGCACGCCTCGGGCGAGACCAGGCGCGCGAGCTCTCTCATCGCCAGCGCTGCGTGGCTCGCCTGGCGCGGGATGACCCAGACCATGCCGCCCGCGAGGCTGGCGGCCGGACCGCTGGGGCCCGCCGGGATCGCGGTGAAGCCGAACTCCTCCCAGACGCCGGACAGCGACGAGCCGGTGTGCGCCGCGAGCGCCTGAGCGTCGTAGCTGCCTCCGAACGCCATCGAGGCTCGGCCCCTGGCGAGCAAGCCGATCGGGCGATCCCATTCGTAGGCGACGGCGTCCGCCGACATGACCTCGGCCTCGACCAGGCCGCGCAGCAGCTCGAGCGCCTCGACCGCCGCGCCCGAGTCGAGCGTCACGCCGGCGCCGTCGAGGACCGCAACGCCGTTGGAGGCGAGCAGGCCGAGCAGGCAGTAGGTGGTGGTCTCGCCGGCCCGCGAGCCGCCGGGCATGACCAGCGGCAGGGCGCGCCCCGAGCCGCGGCGCAGCGCCTCGCCCGCGCGGCGGAGCTCGTCCCAGGTGGTCGGCGGGTCGACCCCGGCGTCCTCGAGCGCCGACCGGCGGTACCAGAGCCCGGCCACGTCGGCCTCCGCCGGGACGGCGACCGGGCCGCCGCCGCGACGGCTCTCGGCGACGAACGGCTCGAGGAAGTCCGGCTCGTACTCCCTCGCCACCCACTCGGCGTCGAGCTCCGCGATCGGGGCCAGGAAGCCGGCGGCGGTGAACTCGGCGACCCAGACGGAGTCGATCAGGGCGAGGTCGGGCCCCCGGGCCTCGGCGATCGCCCGGGTCAGCGCCTGATGGAGGTCGGGAAGGGCGACGCTGGCGACGTTGATGCGCACGTGCTCCTCGACGTTCTCGCGCATCTGGCGCTGCCACGGCCCCTCCGGGACCAGCACGCGCAGCTCGGGGCGATCGGAGTGACGGCTGATCCAGTGCGGGTTGACGAAGGTGCCGTGGCGGCGGCGGCGCAGGATCACCCCCTCCTCGGCGAGCTCGGCGAGGGCCCGGTGCACGGGCGTCCGGCTGGCGCCGAAGCGCTCGCACAGCTCGTGCTCGGTGGGCAGCCGGTCGCTGTTGCCGTAGCGGCCGCTGAGGATCTGCTGGAGCAGGTACGTCTTGAGCTGGAAGTAGAGCGGGATCGGTCGGCGCGGATCGATCGCTGGGGCCTCGACGTCGCCGCCGGGGGCTCGCTCCGAGTCCGGCGTCATCTCATCCGCGTCAATGCCGGGTCGGGCGCCCGGCGAGCAGGGCGAGCGCGTGGGGGAGGGCGCCGGCGATCGCCGCGCCGGCCTGCTCGATCGAGGCCGGGTTACCCGGGAAGTTGACGATCACCGTCCGCTCGCGGATCCCGGCGACCGCGCGCGAAAGCATCCAGTGGCGGGTGTGCTCGCGCGACGCGGCGCGCATCGCCTCGGCCAGCCCCGGCGCCTCGCGGTCGATCACCGCCCGGGTCGCCTCGGGGGTGACGTCGTAGCGGCCGAAGCCGGTCCCGCCCGTGGTCAGGAGCAGCTCGCAGCCGCCCTCGTCGCACCACCAGCGCAGCCGCCCCTCGATCAGCTCGCGCTCGTCGGGGATCACCTCGCGACCGACCACCTCGACGCCGAGGCCGCGGGCGAACGACTCGAGCGCCGGGCCGCCCGTGTCCTCGCGGTCGCCACGTGAGGCCGAGGTCGAGATCGTGATCACCGCCGCCCGGCCATCGCTCGCGTCGCCCGCCCGGCCCTCGCTCATCGCGCGCGCCTCCACTCTCCGCTGCGCCCGCCGCTCTTTTCGACCAGCTCGATGGCCTCGATCGAGACCCCGCGCTCGAGGCCCTTGACCATGTCGTAGACGGTCAGCGCGGCGACCGCGCAGGCGGTCATCGCCTCCATCTCGACCCCGGTGCGCCCGACTACCTCGGTCCCGACAAGGGCGCCGAGAAGGCCTACGCGCTGCTCGTCAACGC
>WHSW01000227.1 GCA_009379895.1 Solirubrobacterales bacterium | reverse complement strand
CAATTTGTACATGAGTGATATGAGCGTTTCCGAGGCGCGGGCTGAGATCTCCGATGTCGTCGCGCGCGCCGAGTACGCCGGCGAGACCGTTTACCTGACCAAGCATGGGCGCCGCGCCGGCGCGGTCGCCGCGACGCGCCCGCGGGCGATCACGAGGGACGCGAGACGGGTTCGGATCGGCACCGACGAGCTCGATCAGCCGGTCTGGCTTCGGCTGCGGGATGGGCGCCGCGCCGATCGCGCGCTTTCGGCGGCCGGGCACGCGGAGCTCTGGTTCGAGGCGCTTCACGCCGGGCGCCCCGGCCTGGTCGAGGTCGTCGGCGCTCGGCGCGAGGCCTCGGGACGGCTGGGACGGATGCGTCGCCACCGCCGCCAGAACTTCATCGTCGCGGGCGAGCGCGCGCTGGCGCGGCGGCGGGCGCTGATGCTCGACCGAGCGGGCAGGGAGGTGTTCGCAACGCCGGCGACGCTGACCGCGCCCGAGCCGGGCGACGACGCGGTCGCGGAGCTGGCGCTTGTCTGGGTCGACATCGACGAGCCCGCCGCGATCGAGCGCCTGCGCGCGTTTGGGCACCGCCCGCACATGGTGGTGGCCTCGGGAGGGGGAGGCGTGCACGCCTACTGGCTGCTCAGCTTCCCCGTGCCGCGGGCCGGCGGCGAGGCCGCGAACCGAGCGCTCGCGAGCGCCGTCGGGGGCGATCTGGCCTCGACCAATGGCGGCCGGCTGATGCGGACGCCGGGAACGCGCAACCGCAAGGCGGCCGAGCGCTGGTGTCGCGTCCTGGCCTGCGATCTGGCGCGGGCGCCACACGACCTCGCGGCGCTGGTCGAGGGGCTCACAGACCCGCGCGCGCGGCGTCGAGGCGAGCCGGCCGGCGGCGCCGCGCATAACGGCGAGCTCGATCGAATCGCCCCGCCGGCCTACTTCCGCGCGCTGACCGGGACCGAGGTGCCGAGCGAGGGCGGCTACGTGCGCTGCCCGAGCCCCGCACACGAGGACCGCCACCCGAGCTGCTTCGTCTACCCGAACCCGGGCGAGGGCTGGTGCTGCTTCGCCTGCCTGGTGTCGGGGAGCGCGATCGACCTCGCGTCGGTGGTGGCCGGGGGACCGTGGGGATCTGAGCTTCGCGGCGATCGGTTCCGCGCGGCGAGGGAGAGAGCGCTGCGAGCCCTCGGGCTCGAGCCGGCGAGAGGAGGAGGCAGATGATCAGGCTGCTGGGGGCGATCGTCGCCTGGGGAGTGCTGCGGGCGCTGTTCTGGCCGCTGGTGGTCGCGCTCGCGATCTGGGGGCTGGGATCGGGGATCTCGCTGCCGAGCATCGACCTCGACCTGGGCGGGTCAGACGGCGGTGAGCGCCAGGCGAACCGCGCGATCGTCGTGCGCGCGGTCGACGGCGACACGCTCGTCGTACGCCTGCGCGGGGGCGAGCGGACCGTGAGGATGATCGGGCTCGACTCGCCCGAGTCGGTGCGCCCGGGCCACGCCGTGGAGTGCGGGGCCAAGGGCGCGGCGCGCTCGCTCGCGCGCCTGGCCCGGGCTGGGGCGTCGGTGCGACTCGCAGTTGACGAGGGTGGGGAGCGAGTCGACGGTTACGGACGCCTTCTGCGCTACGTCGAGTCGCGGGGGCGCGACCTGGGCCGCGCGCAGGTGGCTCGGGGATGGGGCGAGCCCTACGTCTACTCGCAGCCGTTCGGGCGCCTCGCGGCCTATGAGGCCGCGGCGGCGCGCGCGAGCGCGGCGGGACGCGGGGGTCTGGGGCCGCTGCGGCGGCGATTTTCACTCGGCCGACTGAAGGGAGGCGGCGATGTCGCAACAGACGACGACGAGGTGGGATCGAGGGGTAGGCGGGGTATGCGCGGGCGAGCGGGTGCGACGCGAGCGCGAGCGGGCACTCGCGGCGCTGGCGGGCGCCTATCGCAGGGAGTGGGCGTTGATGCGCCGGTTCGCGCGCAGCGGCCTTCGGGGACTTTCGGTGGAGGAGATCGACGCCGCGATCGAGGAGCGCCACGACGCCGAGGCGCGGTTGGGGGAGTGGCGATGAGGGTGCTCTCGGCGCGCGGGCCCCGGGGGCGGACGCGCTCTTCGGCGGAGCAGGCGCGCTCGGACCTCGAGCGCTGGTGTGCGTGGCGGGGGCTGCCGGTGCCGCCGCGTCGAGACGCGCGAGCGGCGAGCGTGGATCGGGGGCGAGGTGGAGGCTGAGGCGCGAGCGAGGCTGACGGCCGAGCTCGACCCCGACCAGCTCGAGGCGGTATGCGCGAGAGCGCGCGCTCTCTGCGTGCTCGCCGGCGCCGGGTCGGGCAAGACGCGGGTGCTCACCCGCAGGGTGGCGTGGCTTTCGGGCGTCGAGGGGATCGCGGCGGAGCGGATCCTGGCGGTCAGTTTCACCAACGAGGCGGTGGCGGAGATGCGCGAGCGCCTCGGCGAGCTGCTCGGCGCCGAGGCCGCCGCGGACGTCGAGTGCGCGACCTTCCACGCCTCGGCCTGGCGCCTGTGCGTGCGGCCCTACCGGCGCTACTTCCCGCGCGCGGTGACGGTGATCTACTCCGCCGACGATTCACTTGCCGTCGGCCGGCGGGCGGCAGCAGCGGCGGGGGCGTCGATCGGCGCGCGCGAGGCGCTTCGGCGCATCGGGCTCGCCAAGGCGAGGCTGATGACGCCGGCCGAGCTCGAGGAATCGGGCGGGCTCGACGCGCAGGCGGCGGCGGTCTGGCGCCGCTACCGCGCGGAGCTGCGTGCCGCGGCGGCGCTTGACTTCGAGGATCTGATCGCGGCGGCGGTCTGGCTGCTCGAGGAGCACGCGGAGGTCCGCGAGGCGGTCCGCGGGCGCTTCGCCGCCGTCCTGGTCGACGAGTTCCAGGACGCCTCGCCGGCGCAGCGGCGGCTGGTCGAGCTGGTTGCCGCGGCGGGCAGCCTGACCGTGGTCGGCGACGACGATCAGCAGCTCTACGGCTGGCGCGGCGGCGATGCCGCCGCGCTGCTGGAGTTCGCGGCGAGCTCGCGGCGGGTGGTGCTGGGGCGCAACTACCGCTCGGCCGAGGCGATCGTCTGGGCCGCGGCGCGGCTGATCGCCCACAACCCTGATCGCCCCGCCAAGGCCCTTCGCGCGCAGCGCGACGGGGGGCGGGTCGAGGTGCGTCGCTTCGCGGACCACGCGGCGGAGGCCGCGGGCGCCGCGGCCTGGGCGGCGGAGCGACTCGCCGCCGCCGGCGGCGAGTCGGGGGGCGAGCTCTGCGTGCTGGCGCGCACCGGGCGCTACCTGCAGCGGCTCGAGGAGGCGCTGCTGGCGGCGGGGGTGGAGTACGTGGTGAGCGGGCGGCGGCGGCTTGGCGAGTACGCCGAGGTCCGCGACGTTGTCGCCCTGCTCGCCGGGGCCCGATACCCGTATCACCGCGAGGCGCTGCGCCGCGCGGCGGCGCGGGTGAGGGGGCTGGGGCCGAGGACGCTCGAGGCCGTCTTCGAGCGCGCGGATGGGGCGGGGGTGGCGCCCGGGGTGCTGCTGGAAGAGCCGCGGCGCCTGAGCGGCCTGCGCGACCGGGAGCGGGCCGCGGCGGCGGAGCTCGGGCGCCGGGTGGCGGCGGTGCGCGCTCGCGCGGCGGGGGGACTCGGCGGGGCGGTTGGCGAGGCGATCCGTCGCTCGGGATGGGCCGCGGAGCTCGCCGAGGGCGAGGAGGGCGAGGAGGCGGAGCGGCGGCGAGAGCGGCTCGCGGCGCTGGCGGCGCTCGCCGCGCGCCTGGAGCGCGGCGGCGAGTCGGACCTCGAGGGCCTGCTGGCGCGGCTTGCGCTCGGCGGGGACGGCGAGGCGAGGGCGGCCGAGGTCATGACCCTGTCGACGGTGCATGCGGCGAAGGGACGCGAATGGGAGCGGGTGTGGCTCGGGGGCGCGGTCGAGGGCGAGCTTCCCCATCGCCGCGCGCGCGAGGGCGGCGCCGCGGCGCTTGCGGCGGAGCGTTCGGTCGCCTACGTGGCGATGACCAGGGCACGGGCGGAGCTCGTGATCTCGGCGCCGGAGCGAGTCGGCGGGCGCGAGATGCGCCCGTCTCGCTTTCTCGGCGAGGCGGGGCTGTCCTCATGGTAAAGGCGAAAGAGAATTCTATAGAGAAAGCTATGATAAAATCCATAGCGAAGGAAAGGAGGCCGATGGCCACCACACCCGAGGCGAACGGGGCGCCGGCGAAGACCGGGCCGCGGGAAGGGGAGACGGACGCGGGCGGGGAGGGGCTTGGGGTCGCGCCCGGGCTGTTGGGAAAGCTGCTCGCCGCGCAGGCGGCGGCGCACGGGGTGGCAAAGCGAGGCCGGAACACGGACCAGCGCTACGAGTACGCCCGCGCCGACGACGTGATCGCCGAGGCGCGCCGGGCGCTTCACGGTGCCGGCCTGGTCGGCTATCTGCGCTTTTCGGAGCCGGCGCTCGAGCCGACGCGCTCGAAGTCGGGCAGCGAGGGGATGCTCTGCACGCTCGCCGGCGCGGTCTGCATCGCCGACCCCGAGAGCGGGGAGACGCTCGAGGTGCCGGCGTTCGGCGCCGGGATCGACTACCCCGGCGACAAGGCCGTCTACAAGGCGCAGACCGGGGCGGCGAAGTACGGCTACGCGGCGGCGCTGTGCCTGGCGTTCGACGAGGACCCCGAGCGCGGCGAGCGCGGGCAGGACGGCTCGCGGCTGCCCGAGCCGCACGCGAGGCGCCCGAGCCGCGCCCACCGGCGGGTGGCCGAGCTGATGGAGGGCGCCGGGATCGGGCCCGAGGGGACGCGGGCGCTGGTGTCGTTTCTGTACGGGCGAAGCGCGGCCGCCGAGCTGCGCCCGGGCGAGCTCGACGATCCGCCCGCGGACCCCGGCATCGCGCAGCCCATGGGCGAGGATCGCCAGGAGCCCGAGGTAGGCGGTCGCGATCAGGGCCACCTCGACGAGGAT
>WHSW01000226.1 GCA_009379895.1 Solirubrobacterales bacterium | reverse complement strand
CTGATGCCACCAAACCCATCCCCAACTTCCTCAGCGGCCCAAGACCGCCCGCAGGGACTCGAGATCGCTGAGCGCCTCCTTGGCCTCCAGCAGCTCGGTGGCCTCGTTCAGGATCAGGTCCACGTCGAGGGCGAGGCCGATCCGTGCCACCACACGTTCGATGCCGGCCCAGTCAATGTGCCGACCAGCGAAAGCCTTCAGTATCACGAGGTCCTCGGCCGAGCAGATCCGCATCGGCGACCCCGGCAAGGCCGACACCCAGCTCGGTCCGGTGATCTCCCAGCAGGCCCAGGATCGCGTCGTGTGCCTTTGCGACCAGCTCCGCGAGCCGCTCGCCGGTACCCGGCTCGCCGGCGGAGGCGAAGCCGAGCACCGGGAGCGCGAGGGCGGCGGCCTCATGGGCGCGACGCAGCTCGCGGGCGAGGGCCGCGGCTTGGGGGTCTGCCGCGATCAGCCGCTCGGCGCGAGCCCGCGCCCGGCCCTCTGCGAGTCCAGCGACGTAGTCTGAGAGCAGGCGGTGCTGGCGACGGTCAAAGAGATGGCTGTCGAAGGCCATCGCCCGCTCGACGTGCGCCTTGGCTGCCTTCAGGCGCTTGAAGTACGCGGAGCGGCGGATGCCGAGCCGCCGGCACGCCTCCTCGGTACTCACCTCCTCGACAAACCACAGGGCGAACGCGTCTCGCTCGCCCTCGCCGAGCTGCTCGAGCGCCTCCACCGCCCGCGCGACCTCGGCCCGCTCGCCGACGCGGTCGGCGAGCGAGGAGTCCGGATCCTCGCGCTCGACGAGCCTGGGGTCGTCGGGGTCAAGCGGCAAGGGCCGCGGTCTGCGAATCAGGCTGTAAGCGCTTCGCCAGGCAACCTCGGCCATGAAGGCGCGCAGATCGCGAATCGGCTCATCCCGTTGGCGCCCGAGCACCTCCGCCCATGCGGTCTGCACGGCGTCCTCGAGGTCGGCCTCGGCGAGCGGGCGCTTCAGCGAGCCGCGCATGTAGTCGAGCAGGTCCTCGCGCCGCGCCGCGAGCTCGCGCTCGTCGACGCCGGCGAATGCGTGGTGCCCCGGCCCCTCCACCGCCGGCGCGCCGAGGGCTGGATCGCCCAGCGACCAATCCGGGCGCGTTCGCCTCGGCTCGAGGCGACGTCGCTCGCCGTCGTGCGAGCCGCCGGCGCCCACGCTAAAGCCCCCTCTCGACGCGCTGGCTCGCTGGTCGCGGCCCCGCTCGCAGCGAGTCGCTCCGCCGCCGCTCGGTCCGGGCACGGCCCCGACCCGTGCGCGGCCAGATCCGCACCGCCTCGGCCGCTCGCCGGCCGGCGGGCTCGATCACGATCGCCTCCCCGCAGCCAAGCCGCTTGAACTCGTCGGGGTGGCGCACGAACTCGCGCGTACGCGCCCGAGTCGCCTCGCCGCGAGAGCCCCAAGACACAGAGCCCGTGCCCAGGCGCTCGGTCCTCGTCCAGCTCGGCCGGGTGCCGGCCATCTCAGACAGCTGCTCGGCCGCCTCGGGCTCGGGCTGGCGGTGGGCGATCACGAAGTCAACCTGCGACAGCACCCGCCGGGTCATGCCGCCGCCCCCGTCTCCGTCGCTCTCGTCGAGGTCGGCGAGGCCCTGGGTGGCGACCAGGACGCTGATCCCCGCCGAGCGCGAGCGCGAGAGGATGCGAAGGATCTCGCGCGCGCCGACCGCGGCGAACTCGTCGATCGCCACCAGCCCGACCGCCGCGTCGCGCTGCAGCTCGCCCGTCAGCGAGACGAGGTCGGAGACGACCGCGGCGCCGAGCATCTGCGAGGCGAGCGGGTAGCGGTCGGCGTCGAGGCGAAAGTAGATGACGGCGCGCTGGCGCCAGGCCTCGGCGAGGTCAATCACCTCACCGGCCCCGGCCGGATCGAGGTAGCGACCGAGCGCCGACTCCGAGAGCACCGCGAGGCGGTCGCGAACGCCGCCGAGGTCGGCGCGCTGGCGGGCAGACAGCGAGTCGAGGTACTGGGTCAGGCGGTCCTGCGTGTCGGCGTCGCAGCGCTCGCCGAGCTGCTCGAGGCGCTCGGGGTCGAGGTAGACCACGAGGCGCTCGAGGCTGCGCGGCTCGCCGGCCGCCTGCATCACGCGCACCGCCCAGCCGAGGTAGCGCTGGGCCTGGCGCAGGTAGTGGGGCTCTGACCAGTCCTCACCGGCGAGCACCTTGTCGGCGATCTCGGTCGCGTCGCCGCGGGCGAGCGGGTTGTAGGTCGCCGGGCCCTCGTGGCTCCACTCACAGAAGGCAGCACCGCGGGCGCCAGCGGCCTCGCAGAGGGCGTCTCGCAGCGACGCGTCGCCCTTGGGGTCAAGCGCGAAGACCGGCAGGCCGGAGTCGACGTAGGAGGTGGCGATCGCGGCGCCGGTCACGGTCTTGCCCGACCCCGGGGAGCCGACCACCAGTCCCCGGCGCCCCTCGCGCGAGCCGAAGGGCACCGAGGCGACGCGGCGCTGGCGGGTCTCGCCGATCGCCACGCGCTCACCGCGCACGCGCTCGGCGCGCGCGCGGTGGACCATGAGTGCACCGGCCAGGCCGGCGGCGAGGCCGATGCGATCGCGCGCCTTCTGCGCCTCGCCCCCTCCGCGCTCGAGGTCCGAGCGATGCCAGGCGATGCCCATGGCCACCGCCGTGATCGACGCCACGCCGACCGCCACGGCGGCGCCCGCGTCGACCAGCGCGACCAGGGGCGTGAGCGCCACGAGTGGCAGGCCCCAGGTCCAGGCCAGGCCGAGACCCCGCAGCGCGAGGTGGACCGCGATGCCACCCGCCATCCCGAAGACGACGAGCAGCGCCCAGTCCATCAACGCCTCGCCGGTCAGGTCCACGTCCGCTGCTCTCGTCTTGTCTCTCATCGCGCCGCTCCTGCCCTTCGGGACGAACTTCCCCCTCAAAGAGGTAGTGGCGCGACTCCCTGTCCAGTCCACCGCGAATTTCAGAGAAATTCGTCACGACCCCCGAGCGCAGCCCCGACAACGCCGAGCGCGTCCCGCGTGCCCAGCCGGACAGCACCACGCCCGCCCCGCCACAGGCGATGAGCCAGCCCGCCAACGGCTGGCTTTCCTCCCCGCCGACCGCACCCAGCGCGGCCGCCAAGGCAGCCCCGAACCACCCCTCCTGATCCATTTCAATACTCCCGTTCCCGATCCGATCTCAGTTCACACTCCGTCCCCCTTCGTCAATCACTCACTTCTCATCCCGAGCAGCAGCCGACCCCGGTCACTCACCAATCAATTGGTGAGAGGGCGGGGTCGGCTGCTGCTCGGGAACGCGAGGTCACGCCCGGAGCCGATTCGCGCGGACGAAGCGTCCACACCTCCGTTCACCCCCAGGCACCTCGGCTGCCGCCGCCGGCATCCTGAGCAGCGCCCGAGGCGGCCGGGCCGCAACCCTTGTGCTTGGCTTCGTAAATCACGGCGTCCCACGGCCATCAGCTCGTCGAGCGAGCGTGTGCAGTCGCCTTGCGACCTCGCGCAAACCACATCGCCGGCGGGATGGCCGAAGCGGTCGTTGACACCTCCAACCGATCGACGTCGACCAACAGCAGCGCACCGAGGCGCCGCGTTCTCGCCAGGTCGCTTGATCACGGCGACGATCGCCCTCGCGCGCGTGTCGGCGTCGCGGACGGAGGCGGCGTTTAAGGCGGCCTCGACCCGTGCTCCGTCCTTGCGAAGCGCGGTCAGCTCGCGGCGCAGGCAGACGCGTGCGGCGTTGGGGCTTGCGAACGCAAGCTTCACCCAGGCGTCGGCGTCGAGGGCGACGAAGTCGCTGAGCTCGCGACCGAGCATCTCGCCGCGCTCGTAGCCGAGCAGCTCCTCGCAGGCGCCGTTTACGAACGCGAGACGACCGTCGTCATCCACCAAGACGATCAGCTCGGTCGAGCTCTCGACGAGCTTGCGGCAGAGGGCCTCCGTGCTTCCCAGCGTTGGGTCGACGGCTGGCTCGCGGCGGCCGACGCGCTGAATGCGGGAGTCATCTTGTCCGTCGGCGATCACGGGCCTGCGTGTTCGTAGCCGAACGAGTTCAGGCGCCGCCAATGGGTGCCCGCCTGCGAAGCGATGTGGTCCTCAGCCGCCGGGAGGACGAGCAGCGGGGGCGGGTTAGGCTCGGCGAGCAGCGCTACCTACCGGGAGCCTCGTACCGATAGAATCCGCGCCCACGCTTTCGCCCCAGATGGCCGGAGACGACCATCCGCTTCATCAGCGGAGGCGGGGCGTACTCGGGCCGCTTGAACTCCTCGAAGAGGGAATCGCACACCGCATAGAGGACGTCGAGGCCGATGAAGTCCGCGAGCTCAAGCGGGCCCATCGGATGGCCGCACCCGAGGCGCATCGCTCGTCGATAGCCTCGCGGCTCGCGAAGCCTTCCTCGTACATGCGCACCCCCGCCATCAGGTACGGGACCAAGAGCATGTTGACGATGAAGCCCGAGCGATCCTTGGCCTGGATCGGCCGCTTGCCAATTCGCTCCGCGAACGCCTCGAAGCTCGCCACGGTCTCGTCGCCGGTGTCGATCCCCACTACGACTTCGACCAGTCGCATCACCGGCACAGGGCTGAAGAAGTGCAGGCCGATCACGCACTCGGGGCGCTCAGTCGCCGCCGCGAGCTGGGCGATCGGAATCGATGAGGTGTTCGAGGCGATGATCGCGCCAGGCGCTAGCAGCCGGTCGAGCTCCGAGAAGACTACGGCCTTGACCTCAGCGTCCTCGGTGACCGCCTCGATCGCCAGCCCGCAGCCGCCGAGATCCGCTGACTTGGTGGTCCAGGTGATCTGGTCGAGCAGCGCGGCGGCTGTCTCATCGTCGAGCTTGCCACCCTGAATTGCTCGGGCGACGGAGGTCTGGACCCTCGATCGAGAGCGGGCGAGCGGTTCCTCGCTCAGCCGCCGCTCCGGGCGTGGACCGTTTGCAGTTCGCCAGTAGCGAATGAGTGCCGATCGGCGCTGGATC
>WHSW01000225.1 GCA_009379895.1 Solirubrobacterales bacterium | reverse complement strand
GTACAGGGTCGCCTCGCCGACGCTCGCGTAGTAGTCATGCGCGTTGGCGTGTGGGCCGACCTTGACCCAGGCGACGACTTCGCCGGCGCGCTCGGCGACCAGCACCGGCGCATCCGCCCCGGCCAGGGCGGCCATCTCGGCCTCGCTCGCGGGCGCGGTCTCGAAGGTCGCCGTGCGGTCCTCGATCCCCTCGCGGAAGATCGACGCCATCGCGGCCGCGTCGCCCGCCTCGGCGGCGCGGATCGCGAGCGCGCTCACCGGGCGGCGCGGGCGCGCGTGCGAGTCAGGTTGGAGACGATCAAGGCGACAACCGTAACCAGGTAGATCTGGCCGATCAGCGCCTCGGTGATCGCCAGCGAGCGACCGAGATCCGCGACCGCGGTCAGGTCGCCGTACCCCGTCGTCGTCATCGTCGAGAAGCTGAAGTAGAGGAAGTCCGACTGCGATCCGCCCGAGAACTGGGCAAAGAAGCGCCCGTCGTCGATCGAGGAGACGAGTCCGAAGGCGAAGGCGAAGGCGGTGCCGAGCAGCAGGTACACGCAGAGCACCCCGAACATGGTCTTGATCGTGATCGCCCCCTCCGCGCGCGCCTGGCGGACCACGCCGGCCACGATCGCGGCCGGCGCCATCAGGCCCAGCATCAGGCCAAGGGAGCGGGTGCCGATCTCCGCCAGCTCGCCCGAGCCGGCCTGGCTGCCCACGGCGCCGAGCGCCGCGGCGATGGTCACCACCCAGGCGGCGCGGATGATCCAGCGATGCACGCGCGAGACGTGCAGCGAGGCGAGCAGGGTGGCGCTCTGCAGGACGACGATCACGACCCGCGACCAGCCCTGCTCGGGGGCGCCGACCTGGAAGCCGAGCGAGATCAGGATCAGCAGCAGCAGCCCGCCGTAGCCGTAGCCGTCGGGATGGACCAGGCGGCGCCAGAGGGGGGCGTCGTCCGGCAACGGGGACGTTGCGTGCACGCCCCTTCTATACGAGCCCGCTCGGACGGGATCGGGCGGTCGAGCCGGGCGAGAGGTCCGTCAGTGTCCGCCGGCGACCGGCAGCCCGCGGGCCACCCGCCACAGGCTGTACGCCGAGACCAGCGCCCAGACCGCCTCGAGCAACAGAAAGCCCCACTGCGTCTCGTGCCAGGCCAGGTAGGCGAGGATCGCCGAGCCGAACAGGTTGAGCACCAGGTATGCCCTGGAGTCGACGTGCAGCCACCCGAACTGCGCCGCCGCGAACGCGGCCAGGATGAGCAGCGCCCCGATCACCTGGATCACCTGGTCCATCGCGCGCCAGCTTAGGACGTTGTCCCGGGACTGCTAGCCTCGCGCCGCGATGGCGAGCGACGAGTTCAGGGTCGAGGTCGACCTGCACGGCGCGCTGCACGGGCTCGGCGAGCGCCTGCGCTCCCTCGACCTCGACGACGAGGTCTCCGAGCGGCTCGGCGACCGCGTGATCGTCACCCGCGACGGCGACAAGCTCTACGTCTACACGCAGACCGCCGAGGCGGCGACCGAGGCCGAGCGGGTGGTCCGCGTGGTGCTCGCCGACGACGGCCTCGAGGCGGAGGTCCGCCGGCGGCGCTGGAACCCCGGCGAGCGCTTCTGGCAGGACGCCGACGAGCCGCTGGCCGCAAGCGACGAGCCCGAGCCGCCCGAGGACGCGGAGCGGGCGGCCCGCGAGGGCCTGCCGCACCCGCTCTTCGTCTACATCGAGGGCCACCAGCCCGAGTTCCTGCGCGACCTCGGCATCTAGGGAGAGGACACCCTCGCCGGGCGCGGTCAGCCGGGCTCGACGACCTCGAACTGCGACATCAGCCCGTGATCTTCGTGATCGATCATGTGGCAGTGGACGACGAACTTGCCGAGGTGGTCGGCGAAGCGCCCGGCGACCACGACGCGTTCGCCGGGGTCGAGGAGGAAGGTCTCCTTCAGGCACGCCTCCCAGGGCGCGGGCCGCCTACCATTGCGCGAGATCAGGTACCAGTCGGTGTGATGCAGGTGCATCAGGTGGGCGACCTCGGTGTCATTTCGCAGCTCCCAGGTCTCGGTCGTCCCGAGCGCCGGGAAGGCGTCGGCGCGCGCCGCGTCGAAGGTGCGGCCGTTGATCAGCCACGCGGGCCGCAGCCCGCGCCCGATCGAGATCCTCCAGTGGCGCTCGGGGGTGGGGGAGGCCCCGGCGGCCCAGGCCGGCAGCGGCCGCAGCGTTCGCGGCACCCGGGTGGCGTCGGCCCGGCGGCGGCCGACGCGAAACTCGATCAACGGGCCGACGTAGGACCTGGAGCCGAGCTTGTCGGGGCCGCCCCGCCGGCGGACGCTGCGCAGCTCGACCCGCTCGCCGGCCGAAGCGCGGAAGTCGACGATCAGCTCCGCCCGCTCGCCCGGACCGAGCAGCACCCGGCGGCGCTTGACCGGCGCCGGCATCAGGCCGCTCTCGGTGGCGATCTGGACCATCGAGCGCCCGTTGGAGAGCTCGAGGTTGTAGGAGCGGAAGTTCGAAGCGTTGAGCACCCGCAGGCGATGGCGGCAGCCGGCGACCCGGTGGTGCGGCAGGTGCGCCCCGTTGACGAGCACGCTGCGGCCGGTGACCCCGTCGTCGGGCGCGTGGGCCGCCGGCCCGAACGGCTCGGTGAGCTGGTTGTGGCGATCGAACGCGCGGTCGGTGATCATCAGCGGGATGTCGCGCTCGCCCCGTGGCAGCGGCAGGCCGGCGTCGAGCTCGTCGTCGATGATCCACATCCCGGCGAGGCCGCGCCAGACGTTGTGCCCGGTGCGGTCGAGGCGGTGGTCGTGATACCACTGAAACGCCGCGCGCTCGGGCGCCCCGTCCTCGAACAGCTCGTAGGTATAGGTGCGCGCGGCGCCCGGGGCGATCAGCAGGTCGTTGCCGGACTCTCGATCCGAGAGCCGCGGCGAGATGTCGCAGTAGAGCGATCGCGGCTGGGCCGCGGTCAGCCCCCCGGGCTGGCCGTCGTCGGCGGAGGCGGTGTGGCCGCCGTGCAAGTGCACGGTGAGCTCGCCGGCGGTGGGGGGCAGCAGGTGCCTGAAGGTGGCGCGGGTCCGCTCGCCGGCCGGGCGACGGATCGTCGGCCCCGGGAACGTCCCCCCGTACGTCCACATCGTCGTCGGCCGCCCCGGCAGGATCGGGATCTGCGCCGACCGGATGTCGAGCGCGATCTCGGCGTCAGTGATCACCCGCGGGATCGGCAGAGCGTGGGCGAACGGCCTGTGCCGCGCCGCCGCGATCGCCGGCCGGGCGGCGAGGCCGAACCCGCGCGGGCGGGCCGGCAGCGCCAGCGCCAGGGCGCCGGCGCCGGCAGCGGTGAGCAGGGCGCGGCGCCCGAAGCGCGCGCCCCGCTCTTCCGCGGCCCTGGTCCGGGGCTCGCTCAGCCCTCGACGACCTTGATCTTGCCCGTCATGCCCGCGTGCACGGCGCAGATGAAGTGCAGGGTCGTGCCCGGGGCGGCCGTGACCTCGCGCGAGAACGACTGGTTCTCCCGCTCGGAGGCCCAGGAGTCGCCCTTGCGCTTCAGGCTGCCCTCCCGGTCCCAGCCCTGCTTTCCGACCTCGACCGGGTTCTCGCCGATCTCGCCGGTCTCGGGATCGGCCTGATGCCACTCGATGATCGCCCCGCAGATGCCGACGAACTTCTTCTCGCAGTCCTTGATCTGCTGCTTGGTCTTCGGGAAGTCCGACTTCTTCGCCAGGGAGAAGGTGTGCGGGCCGACCTTCCTGGGATCGGTCAGGTTCTTGATCTTCAGCTTGGCCCCGGCGGCGACGGTTCTCGGCCCCTCGAACAACAGGTCCTTGCCCTCCTGAACCATGTCGATCGTGGCCGCCTTGGCCTTCGGGTGCGCTGGTTGCGCCGCGGCCGGGCCGCCGACGCCAACGACCGCGAGAACCCCCAGGGCCGCGACGATGCCCGTCACGCGCATCACGTTTGACTTCCGCAAATCGAATCCTTTCTGCATCGCGGCAGGCCGCGACCTCGGTGCTGACCGAACGGCGCCCGAGGGCGGTGGCAATCCCTGCGACTGACCCCCCAGCCATGGTCGCCGAGCGGCGAGACTATGGAACGCGGGCACGATACATCCCGGTTCGTACCACGCCATCAGTAGAAGCCCGCAACCGAGTCGCGGTGGAACCGGGCGCTAGATGAACTAGGCGCTGGCCCGCTGGCGGTCGCGGCCGGCCCCTGCGGGGCGCGACTCCCGCTCGGCCGCCGGCGCGGCGGTGGCGAGCTCCGCCAATGAGGCCCGCAGGTCGTCGGCGAGCGCGCCGAGGTCGGCGAGCGCGTCGTAGTCGCCGACCAGCCCGAAGTAGACGCCACCGTCGTAGCTCATGATCCCGAAGCAGACCGCCTGGCGCTTGGCGAGCGGCACCATCGGGTAGATCGCCTCGAGGTGGTGCCCGAGCAGATAGAGCGGGAACTGGGGGCCCGGGACGTTGGTGACCACCAGGTTGAAGAAGCGCTGTTGCGGCTGCAGCCGCGCGGCCTGACCGGCGATCGTCGGCGGCGCGAAGTCGGTGAGCTCGGTCATCAGGCTCGCGCCGACGGCCTGCTTGGACTGCTTCAGGTCTCCCATCGTCGAGCTCACCTCATGCAGACGCTCGAGCGGGTCGTCGCACCAGACCGGCAGCGGCGCCATGTAGGAGGAGACGCGGTTGCCGAGCGCGCCGTGCTGATCTGCGGTCCGGACGCTGATCGGGACCATCGCCCGCAGCTCGAGATCGCGGGTCGAGTGCCCGTGCTCGCGCAGGTAGCGCCCCAGCGCCCCGCTGACGGCGGCCAGGACGACGTCGTTGACGGTCCCGCCGGCGCCGTTCTTGATCCGCTTCAGGGTGGCGAGCTCGGCGCGCACCGTCGCGAAGCGCCGATGGGGCCCGATCCCGACGTTGAAGGGCGAGGCGGGCGCCGCGAGCCCGGCCCGCGCGAGGGTGCCGGCCGCCTCGGCAGCGTCGATCACCGCGCGCGCGGCGCGGCGCGGG
>WHSW01000224.1 GCA_009379895.1 Solirubrobacterales bacterium | reverse complement strand
AGGCTGATGTCGATGCCGATCGGGCTCACCGGCTCAGCGCCCCCAGCAGCTCGGCCGTCGGGCCCTGCTCGACTGCCCGCCCGGCCTCGATCCGGACCAGCCACTCCGACATCCGCCGGGCCTGGTCGAGGTCGTGGGCGCACGGCGCGAGGCCTCGGGTCGGCTGGGGCGCTTTCGCCGCCACCGCCGCGAGAACTTCCTCGCGGCCGGCGACCGGCGCGCGGTGCGCTCGAAGGCCGAGATCCTCGACCGCGCGGCGCTGGAGGTCTTCACCACCCCGGCGGCGCTCTCGGGCCCTGAGCCCGGCGACGCGGCGGTCGGCGAGCTGGCGGTCGTCTGGATCGACATCGACGAGGCCGCGAAGGTCGAGCGGCTGCGGCGCTTTCGCCATCCCCCGCATCTGGTCGTCAGATCGGGCGGGGGTGGGGCGCACGCCTATTGGCGCCTTGCCTTTCCGCTGCCGCCGGCCGAGGGCGAGCGGGCGATGCGGATGCTGGCCGCGGCGCTCGGCGGCGACCCGGCGTCGACGAACCGCGGGCGGCTGATGCGCCTGGCGGGAACGCGCCATCGCAAGGCGGGCGAGCGCTGGTGTCGGGTGGCCGCGGCGGACCTCTACCGGGCGCCGTATGACCTCACGGCGCTGGTCGCGGGCCTCGAGGACCCGAGGGCACACAGGGCCGCGGAGGTCACGGGCGCCGGGGCGCGCGATGCGCACGACCGCGCGCTCGAGGCGATCGCGCCCCCGGTCTACTTCGCGCGGATCGTGGGCGTGACGGTGGCCGCCGAGGGCGGCTATGTGAGCTGTCCGCGCCCCGAGCACGAGGATCGAAACCCGTCCTGCTTCGTCTACGGTGACGCGGGCCGGGGCTGGACCTGCTTTTCGTGCGGCGCGTCGGGTTCGGCGGTGGACCTGGCCTCGGCCTCAGAGGGTGGGCCGACGGGAGATGAGCTGCGCGGCGAGGAGTTTCGCGCGGCGAGGGACCGAGCGCTCGGGGCCCTCGGGCTCCAGTCAAGAAGGGAAGGCAGGCGATGCTGAGGCTCGCAGGAGCGATCCTGGCCTCGGTCGTCGCGGCCGCGCCGGGGTGCTCGACGCCAGAGCGCGAGTCCGGCGGGGCGCGCGAGCGCGCGGCTCGCGTCGCGCGTGTCGCCGATGGGGACACCGTGGTGGTCTCGGTGGGCGGCTCGCAGCGAACCGTGCGCCTGATCGGCGTCGACTCTCCGGAGTCCGTGCGGCCCGGGACGCCGGTCGAATGCGGGGCGCCGCGGGCCTCGGAGTCACTGGAGGGTCTGCTTCGCGAGGGCACGAGGCTGCGGCTGGTCGCCGATCCGAGCCAGGATCGCCTCGACCGCTACGGGCGCCTGCTGCGCTACGTCGAGCTCGAGCGCTCGGGCACCGACGTGGGCGCCGTGCAGGTGCGCCGCGGGTGGGCCGACGTCTACGTCTACGGGCCGTCGGGCGCGGCGCGTCGGACCGACGCCTACGAGCGCGCCCGCGAGCGCGCCGAGGCGCGCGGCGCCGGTGTATTCGGGGCGTGTGATGGCGACTTTCACTCGGCGAGGTGATGGGCGGATGACGCGTGGGACGGGCCTCGGAGTTCGGGGTCGGGCGACCGCGGCAGCGGTCGGCGAGCAACCGGGGCCGCGCGCGAGCGAGGGCCCGAGAGGAGGTCTGAGATGAGCACGCCGACGATCCGGATGCGCGCCCGCTCGGCGGGGCGGGTGCGCCGTGAGCGCGGGGCGGCGCCGTCGCCGCCGGCCGGGCCGATCGCGCCGCGAGGCGGTCCGCTCGAGCGGGCCGGCGGTCGCCGAGCTCGACGGGGTGATCGACGAGCGCCGGTGCGCGAGGGCGTCGGCGGCGCGGTGGCGATGAGCGCCGTCGCGCGAATCGGGACCACACAGCCGTTTCGGGATCCGTGGGCGCGGGCGCGCGAGGATCTGGTCCGCTGGTGTGTGCGACACGCGCTGGCGGTGCCGGCGCGGCGATCGGAGGGCCGGTGGTGATAGCGGCGCTGCGCGGGGAGCTCGGCGAGCGGCTGTGCGCGGCGCTGGATGGCGAGCAGCTCGCGGCGGTCAGCGCCGCGCCCGGGGCGCTGTGTGTGCTCGCCGGCGCCGGCGCGGGAAAGACGCGGGTGCTGACCCGTCGGGTGGCGTGGATGGCGGGCGTGCAGGAGATCGCCTGCGAGCGCATCCTGGCGGTCTCGTTTACCAACCAGGCGGTCGATGAGATGCGCGAGCGCCTGCGCGAGCTGCTCGGCGACGCGAGCGCCAGCGAGGTCGAGTGCGCGACCTTTCACGCGGCCGCCTGGCGGCTGTGCGTGCGCCCCTACAGGCGGCTCTTCGCGCGCGCGGTCGGAGTGATCTACTCGGCCGAGGACTCGCTGTCTGCCTGTCGGCGAGCGCTTGCCGAGGCGGGCGTCGAGCTGGCGGCGGGCGAGGCCCTGGCGCGGATCGGATGGGCCAAGGCGCAGCGCCTGAGTCCGGCTCGGCTGGCCGAGCGCGGCGAGGCGGATCGCCGCGCGGCGGCGGTCTGGCTTCGCTATCGCGCCGAGCTGCGCGCGGCGGGGGCGCTTGACTTCGAGGACCTCCTCGGCGCGGCCGTGTGGCTGTTGGAGGAGCGCGCCGAGGTGTGCGAGGCGGTGCGGGGGCGCTTCGCGGCGGTGCTCGTCGACGAGTATCAGGACGCATCGCCGATCCAGCGGCGCTGGGTCGAGCTGATCGCCGGCGGCGAGCCGAATCTGACCGTCGTCGGCGACGACGACCAGTGCCTCGTCGAGGGGACGCTGGTGACGATGGCGGACGGCAGCGAGCGGCCGATCGAGCGGGTCGGGCTCGGGGAGGAGGTGCTGTCGAGCTACGGCACCGGGGTGCTTCGGGGGTCACGGGTGACGGCGACGATGCGGTTTACCGACCGCCGCGAGGGGATCGAGATCCGAACGGAGGGTGGCAGACGCATCGTCTCGACCCCCGAGCACGCACACCTCGCGGGATTTCATAAGGGCCAAGCGCCGGATTATTGGGCGACCTATCTGATGTGGCGCGACGGCTTCGGGTTTCGGGTCGGGACGACGCGGATGTACCTGCGACAGCGCCAGGGCGGGCTTGGCTTCGCGCAACGCTGCCGCGCCGAACTGGCACACGCGATCTGGGTGGTGGGGCTGCATGAGTCGGCCGGAGGGGCGCGGGCGGAGGAGGCGGTTCTGGCAGCGCGTTACGGGCTGCCGAAGGTGCCGTTCAAGGCGCGCCCGGGCGCAGATGGGCGGACCGACGGCGTCTCCGAGAGTGCGCAGTTGATCGCCGAGGTCTACGCGCGGGTCGACTCGCAGGCGGGCGGACACCGACTGCTGGTCGACGGTGATCTCAGCATGAAGGACCCGCACTACGCTCGCTCGCCTCTGGGTGAGCGGCAAGTCACCGTGACGATGTGCGCGGACAGGCGGGGACAGCGCGCGCAGCACCGAATGTCGGCGTTTGGCACGGACTGGGCGCTGGCGGAGTGCCTGGCGGGGGTGGGGCTAAGGGTGCGCCCGGCGAACGAGCGGGGAGTCTCGTGGCGCGTCGAGCACGGCCGATACGACCTGGGGTCCTTGCTTGCCGATGCGGGAGTGATCTCGCGAGTGAGCGGGTGGCCAATCGCGGTGGTGGCGCGCCTGGGACCGGCCGGGGGCAGCAGGAGGGGCAAGTCGCTGCCGGTGACTGCGGCGGAGCACGTGAGGCCCGGAATGACAATGTTTGCGGTCGACGGATGGGACAACGTGGCGGAGGTCCGGCGGATCGAGATCGGCGTGCCGGTATACGACCTGAACGTCGAGAACACCCACAACTTCGTCGCGGGCGGACTGATCACCCACAACTGCCTGTACGGGTGGCGCGGCGGCGACTCTCGCGCCCTGCGCGAGTTCGGCTCCGACCACGCCGGCGCGCGGCGGATCGTTCTGGGGCGCAACTACCGCTCCGGCGAGGCGATCGTCGACGCCGCGGCGCGCCTGATCGCCCACAACCCCGACCGCCCGGCGAAGGAGCTTCGCGCCCAGCGCCCCGGCGGGTGGGTCGAGTTTCGCCACTTCGCCGACGAGGCGGCCGAGGCCGAGGGCATGGCGGCCTGGGTCCGCGCGCGCCTCGAGCAGGGCGCGCGGCCGGGCGAGCTGGCCGTGCTGGCGCGCACCTCGCACTATCTGGGTCACCTCGAGCAGCCGCTCGCCGCGCGCGGGGTGGCCTACGCGGTGATCGGCCGCCGGCGCCTGGCCGAGCACGCCGAGGTGCGCGATGTCCTCGCGCTCGTCTCGGCGGCCCGCTACCCCCATCACCGTGAGGCGCTCGCGCGCGCCGCCAGGCGGGTAGCGGGGCTCGGGGTCGCGACCCTGGAGCGGGTCTTCGCGCAGGGCGAGCGCGAGGGCCGCGGCGCGGCGGAGGTCCTCGGCTACGAGCTGCGCCTCGACGCCGCGATCGGCGGGCGAGCTCGGGCGGGGTGCGTGGAGCTCGGGCGGCGCGTGCGGACGGTAAGCGACGGGCTGCGCGATGGCCTGCGCTCCGGCGTGGTCGCGGCGACCCGCGCCTCGGGGTGGGCCGCGGAACTGACCGGCGCCCCGGGTGAGGCGGGAGCGCAGGGACGCCGCGAGCGCCTTCGCCTGGTGGTCGAGCTCGCCGAACGGCTCGAGGCCGACGGCGAGCGCGACGCCGAGGTGCTGCTGGTGCGGCTGGTGCTCGGCGGCGGCGGTCAGCGCGAGAGCCAGGGCGTGACCCTGGCGACCGTGCACGCCGCCAAGGGCCGCGAGTGGGAGCGGGTCGCGCTGGTCGGGCTTTCGGAGGGCCAGCTGCCCCATCACCGCGCCCTGCTCGCGGGCGCGCAGGCGATCGCGGCCGAGCGCTGCGTCGCCTACGTGGCGATGACCCGCGCGCGGGCGGAGCTCTGTCTGAGCGCGGCGCAGTGGGTGGGGCGCCCGCCGCGCGAGGCGGCGCGGTCGCGGTTCGTCGGCGAGGCGGG
>WHSW01000223.1 GCA_009379895.1 Solirubrobacterales bacterium | reverse complement strand
GGAGACGTGAACACCTCGGTGGCCTTGAACGACTGGTCCGGGACGTGCGTGGCGGCCGCCGGGCTCGCCAGCACCGTCTCGCTGAGCGCCACCGCCGCCAGCCCGCCCGCGGCCGCGGCGAGCAGGACCCCGCCGGCCTCGGGCCGGTCACGGTCTCGGCCCGAGCTCGCCGATGCCGCGCGTGTCGGCCCCGGTCACCCTCGCCTCCAGCGCTCGCGCACACCGACCCCCGCCGCCGTCCGCACGACCTCCCCCACCTCGGTCACCAACCGAGCGCCGTCACCGTCGCGGACCAGATGGACGACCAGGTCGACGCCCCGGGCGATCTGCTCGCGCACCGCCTCGTGCGGAAGGCCGATCCCCGCCATCAGGGTGAGCGTCTCCAGCCGGCGCAGCGCGTCTTCGGGTGAATTCGCGTGCACCGTCGAGAGCGCGCCGTCGTGCCCGGTGTTCAGCGCGGTCAGCAGGTCGAGCGCCTCGACGCCGCGGACCTCGCCGATCACGATCCGGTCCGGGCGCATGCGCAGCGCGTTTCGCAGCAGGTCGCGGATCGCCACCTCGCCGCGGCCCTCGATCGACGCCGGTCGGCTCTCGAGGCGGACGACGTGCGGCTGGCGCAGGCGAAGCTCGGCCGCGTCCTCGATCGTCACCACCCGCTCGGCGGGGTCGATCCAGGTCGAGAGCGCGTTGAGCAGGGTGGTCTTGCCCGATCCGGTGCCGCCGCAGACGAGGATGCTGCGCCGCGCCCGGACCGCCTCGGCGAGCAGCTCGGAGAGCTCTGGGGTCAGGGTGCCGCCGGCGACCAGCTCGTCGGGCTCGGGGCGTGCCGCCGTGAACCGGCGCACCGAGAGCGCGGGGCCGTCGACGGCGAGCGGCGGGATCACCACGTTGACCCGCGAGCCGTCGGCGAGCCGCGCGTCGACCATCGGGCTGAGCTCGTCGACGCGCCGGCCGACCGGCGCCAGGATGCGCTCGATCGCGTCGCGCAGCGCCTGCTCGGACTCGAAGCGAACCTCGCTGCGCTCGATCGCGCCCCGGCGCTCAACGTAGACGGTGCGGTGGCCGTTGACCATCACCTCCTCGACCTGATCGTCGGCGAGTAGCTCCTCGAGCGGGCCGAGCCCGACCGTGTCGCGCAGGATCAGGTCGACCACGTGCTTGCGCCGGGCGCCCGAGAGGACCGCGGCGGCCTCGTCGACGAGCGCGCTGACGCTCGACTCGAGCTCGGTCGGCTCGGCGCCGGAGGAGGCCTCGGCGCGGCGGCGCTCGACCAGCCGCAGGCGCAGCTCGGCGGCGAGCACGCGGGCGTGATCGTCGGGGTGGCGATGCCCGGATGAGGCGCGGGTGGGCGTGATCTCGCCCCCCGCTGATCGGCAGGAGGTGGCGCCATGCGCCGGGAACCCGCCATCGGCTGCGCATAAGATCAGTCCGGTGGCGACGATCGAGGCAATCGAGGGCGACATCACCGGGCTCGAGGTCGACGCGATCGCCAACGCCGCGAACACCGACCTGCGCCATGGCGGCGGGGTCGCGGGGGCGATCTCGCGGGCGGGCGGGCCCGCGATCCAGGCCGAGAGCGACGACGCGGCCCCGATCGAGCTCGGCGCGGCGGTCGCCACCGGGGCCGGCGAGCTGCCCTCGCGCTGGGTGATCCACGCCGCGACCATGCACCTCGGGGGCCCGACCTCGGCCGAGATCATCCGGGCGGCCACCGCGAGCACGTTGCGGGTCGCCGACGAGCTCGGCGCGCGCTCGTTGGCGCTGGTCGCGTTCGGCACCGGGGTCGGCGGCTTCTCGGTGCGGGAGGCCGCCGCGATCGAGGTCACCGAGGTGCGCCGCCACCTCGACGAGGGCAGCGCCCTCGAGCGGGTCGTCTTCTGCGTCCGCGGCGACGAGGCGCGCGCGGCATTCGAGCGCGAGCTCGGGCGGGGATGAGTGCGGTGAGCGGGGCGATCACCGTGAGCGGCTCGCCGATCGGGCGTCGATGACGGGCGAGCCCGATCGGACGTCCGCAACCGCCGACCCGCCGGTCGCCGTCGTCACCGGCGCCAACCGCGGGCTCGGGCTCGAGGTCTGCCGCCAGCTCGCCGCCGAGGGATTCACGGTGCTGCTCGGCTCACGCGATGGCGCCAGGGGCGCGACCGCGGCGCACGGGATCGAGCCCGGGGCCGGCCGGGTTCTCCCGGTCGAGCTCGACGTCGCCGACGCGGCCAGCGTCACCCGGCTCGCCGACGGCCTGCGGATGGCCGACGGCCTCCGGCTCGCCGACGGCCGATTTGCGTCCGGCGGCCGGGGCCGTGGCCCGGGCGGCGACACGCCCCACGGCCTCGGGCGCGCCGACGTGCTGGTCAACAACGCGGCGATCCTCTATGACACCTGGGCCTCGGGAGTCGACGCCGACCTCGACCAGGTCCGCGAGGCGCTCGAGACCAACCTGCTCGGCGCGTGGCGGATGTGCGAGGCGCTGATCCCGCTGCTGCGCCGCAGCCCGCACGCGCGGATCGTCAACGTCTCCAGCGGCAGCGGCTCGCTCGCCGAGATGGGAGCCGGCACCCCCGCCTACTCGGTGAGCAAGGCGGCCCTCAACGCCATGACCCGGATCCTGGCCGCCGAGCTGCGCGCCGACGGCGTGCTCGTCAACGCGGTCTGCCCCGGCTGGACCGAGACCGACATGGGCGGCCCCGGCGGCCGGCCGGTGGCCGAGGGTGCGGCCAGCATCGTCTGGGGCGCCCTGCTCGACGACGACGGCCCGACCGGCGGCTCCTTTCGCGACGGTCGCCCGGTGGCTTGGTGAGACGGCGATCGGCAGACGACTGAACGCTTGTGGCCCCGATAGGGGCACGTTCAGTCGTCGCCGGCCGGGCGTCAGCGGCCGATCAGCCGCACCGAGCGGGCGAAGCTCTCGGCCTCGATCAGCCGCAGCGCCTCGTCCCGCGTCAGTGCGAGGGTCGCGATCGAGGTCTCCGAGGCGGGGCCCGGTACCACGTCCTGGCCCTCCGAGGCGCCCGCGGGGCGCAGGTCGAGCAGCCGCACCGCCTCGGCGGCGACGTAGGTGCGCCCCCGGCCGGCGATCGCGCCTGACTCCTCGGTGACGATGACGTCGACCCGGATGCCGCGGCTTGCGGCCGCCGGCTCGAGCGCTCCCGCTGCCTCGACCGTGATCTCGACCGGCTGGCGCCCGGCGCCGAGGCGCCGCGGGCGCTCACGCTCGGTCCTCTCGACCTCGAGCATCGACGCCAACAGATAGCCGCCGGCGGGGATCGCCGCGACCGGCGATCGGCCCACGGCCTGCTCCGGGTCCGAGAGCGCGTCCGGCGGCAGGAAGCGCTCGGGCACCCGCCGCAGCTCCAGCGCCTCGCGCAGCGTCGCCTCGCGCAGCGGCCTGCGCGCCGGCAGCGGCTCGGCCGCGACCAGCACCTCGTGCAGCTCGCCGAGCTGGTCGGACAGCTCGCTGGCGGGCCCGCCGGTCGCGCTCGCCGCGAGACCGGCGCAGAGCGCCGCGGCGACCCCGAAGCCGACCGCGCGGGCGCGCCGGCTCACCCGTCGGCCAGCGGCAGCTCGAGCACGGCGCTCGCCCCGGCCCGGTGACGGCAGGCCGCGAACCGGCCGCCGTGCTCGGCGGCGATCGCCGCGACGGTCAGCAGCCCGTGGCCGCGGCGGCGATCTCGCCGGCCGGCCCGGGCCACCCTGAGGCGACGGGCCCGGATCAGCGACATGGTCGAGGCGACGCGCTCACCGGCGCCGGCCTCTCCCCCGTCGATCACGACCAGCCGCAGCCTTCCCGCCCGCGAGTGGCCCTCGAGCGCGATCGGCCCGCTGCCGTGCTCAAGCGCGTTGGCGATCAGGTTGTCGAGCGCCCGCGCGATCGCGGCCGGGTCGCAGGCAACCCGGGACCGGCTCGCGCCCCAGGCGACCGCGATCGGTCGCCCGGCGAGCTCCGCCTGGGCACGCCAGCGCGCCCGGGCGCCCTCGATCAGCACCCGGCCCTCGACGATCCGCCGTCCCGGCGGCGCGACGCCGCCGTTGATCTCGCGGTCGAGTCCCGCGAGCGCGTCGAGCGCCAGCTCGAGCTGGGTGCCGGCCGGGCGCGGCGTCGCGACCGGCGGCGCCGGCTCGAGGATCAGCGCCTGCAACGGCCGGCGCAGCTCGTGCAGGGCACGGTTGAGCCGCTCGCGCCGGCGTCCGGCGCGCACCCGGTCGGCGGCGACCACCGTCGCGCAGGTGAGCGCGAGCGGCCAGGCGACGGCGGCGCTCTCAGCGATCGCCTCGAGCATCGGGCTCGGCCGTATCGATGAGGCGATAGCCGACGCCCCAGCAGTTGATCACGTAGCGCCCGGACTCGGGGTCGAGCTTGCGTCGCAGGCGCGACGCGTGCGAGTCGAGGGTCCGGGTGCGCCCGAGCGAGCGATAGCCCCACACGTCGCGCAGCAGCTCCTCCTTGGTGAACACCCTGGTCGGCTCGCCCGCGAGCGTCCGCAGGAGGCTGAACTCCTTGTTCGCCCCAGCCGTTGCGGCCAGCTGCGATGCTGCCACGTTATTCCCGCAAATCACCGGTTTCTAGCGCGCAATGCGCTCGCGCATTTGCGGCTGTTTTCGTACGTCGTGTTGACCCATCGTTGACCCGCTGAGATCTTGCTTCGCCGCGGTCGCTCCTCCTGATCGCGTCTGACTACTGCTCGTCGTCGCGCGCAAAGCCCGACCGCCAGAGATGCGGTTCCGCGGAACCGCGTGTGGCTGAGGCCGCGGCCGATTTGGCCCCGGCGATCGCCAGGGTGTGTCGATGGAGCTTCAGCAGGTTGTGCGTGGCGGCGATCAGTCGCCATCGGAACGGACCGCCGTCCGGCCCGACGTTTGAATCGCCCAGCGCGCCGGTTCTGCTTGATGTCGGCAAAGACCGGCTCGACCATCCATTGGCGCTGTGAGTAGAGGTCGGCGCCCTTGTCGGTCGCGAGGACCCGGCGCATGAAGTCGTAGGGCCCGCCGAGCCGCGTCTTTCTCGGCCCCTTGCTTCGGTCGGCGTCGGCGGCGACCAGTGGTGTGATGCCGCGCTCGCGCAGGCGATCGATGTGCTCGTTCGACCAGTAGCCGGCGTCGGCGA
>WHSW01000222.1 GCA_009379895.1 Solirubrobacterales bacterium | reverse complement strand
CTCTCGGTCGACGTCGACGCGCAGTAGCGAGAAGCTCTCCGCCGGCTCCTCCAGACAACTCCACCGGCTCCTCCGCTCCCGCCCCAGACACCTGGCCCGCGACTACGTCGCGGGCTTTGCATGGTGCTCCCGCGTCCGGGGCCGGCGGGCGATGCTCGACGGTCATAAACTCGGTTGGATGAGTGAAACCGCCGAGCACGAGGTCGTGGGCAGCGAGGTCGAGCCCGCCGAGGCGGCCGGCGACGACGGCGAGCGCCGCGACGAGACGCTCTCCGAGCAGGAGCGCGAGCGGCGCGCGGCGGCGCTCGCCGAGGTGCGGGTTTACGGCGACCCGGTGCTGCGCTCGCGGGCCTCGGAGATCACCGACTTCGGACCCGAGCTCGCCTCCGATGCCGAGCGGATGGTGGGGATCATGCGCGACGCGCTCGGCGTCGGGCTGGCGGCGACGCAGCTCGGGGTCCTGCGTCGGATGCTGGTCTTCGCGGCGGGCGCCGACGCGACGCCGACCGCGCTCGTCAACCCGCGGATCGAGTGGACCTCGGACGAGCTGGCGACCGCCGAGGAGGGATGCCTGAGCCTGCCCGGGGTCGCGGTCGACGTCGAGCGGCCCCTGCACGCCCGCGTTCGCGGGCTCGATATCGACGGCGAGCCGCTGCTCCTCGAGGCGTCGGGGCTCGAGGCGCGGGTGCTCCAGCACGAGATCGACCATCTCGACGGCGTGCTGACCCTCGATCGCACCGACCGCGCGCAGCGCAAGGGCGCGATGCGGGCGCTGCGCGAGGGCGGGTCGTTCTCGCCCGAGCGTGAGCCCGAGCCCGAGCGCGACGACGATTGAGCATCGTCTACCTGGGCACCTCCGAGTTCGCCGCCCAGGTGCTGGGCGGCCTGGCCGCCGCCGACCACGCGCCCGGGCTCGTGGTCACTCCGCCGGATCGACCGCGCGGCAGGGGCCAGCGGCTCGCCTCGCCACCGGCGGCCGAGGCCGCGCGCGAGCTGGGCATCGAGCTGCTGCAGGCCGGGGGCGTCAACGATCGCGCCGCGGTCGAGCGGATTCGCGCCGCCGAGCCGCGGCTCGGCGTCGTCTGTGCCTTCGGACAGCTGATTCGCGAGCCGCTGCTCTCCGAGCTCCCGCTGCTCAACGTCCATCCCTCGCTGCTGCCGTGGTGGCGCGGCGCGGCGCCGATCGAGCGCGCGATCGCCGCCGGCGACGCCGAGACCGGGGTGACGATCATGCGCGTCACCGAGGGGCTCGACTCGGGGCCGATCGCGCTGCGCGAGTCCCTCGCGGTCGGCGACGACGACTTCGGCGCGCTCGCGCCGCGGCTCGCGCGACTTGGCGCCGAGCTCGCGGTGCGCGCGCTCGACCGCAGCGCCGCCGGCACGCTCGAGTGGACCGAGCAGGACGACAACGTCGCGACCTACGCCGAGAAGATCCGGCCCGAGGAGCGGCGCCTGGACCCGGGGCAGCCGGCGCGAGAGCTAGCGCTGTGGGTCCGCGCGCTCACCCCGCACCTCGGCGCCTACCTCGAGCTTCGCGACGGAGAGCGGCTCGGCGTCCGCGGGGCGGCGGCGGAGCCGGGTACGGGACCGCCCGGCGAGCTGGAGGTGATCGGCGACGCCCTGCGCCTCGCATGCTCGCCGGGTCGGCTGCGGATCGAGCTCGTACAACCCGCGGGCGGCCGACCGATGGGCGTCGGGGCCTACCTGCGCGGACACCCGCCGCCCCGGCTGAGCTGAGCGGCGCGAGCAGCGGCCCCGCGCCGCCGACGACCACGGCGCCGGTTACGATCGGGCCCTGGTGGATTCGTCGCGGCGCACCGACTGATGGCCGAGCGAGCGATCGCGCGGCCCGGGTGCCCGGGATGCGGTGAGCCGTGGCTGCGCCCGACGCAGCTCCCCGGCCGCTACCGCTGCGTCTACTGCCTGCGCCGCTACGAGCTCGTCTCCGCCTGCCCCGATTGCGGCGAGCATCAGACGATCGTCCGCATGTCGGCCGATGAGGACCTGCTCTGCCAGCACTGTGGCCACTCGATGCTGAAGCCGGTGTGAGCGCGGAGCGCTCCCAGGTCTACGCCGCGCGCAGGGTCGCGCCGTCGATCCTCTCGGCCGACTTCTCGCGCCTCGGCGCGCAGGTCGACGAGGTGCTGGCGGCGGGCGCGCGCGTGATCCACGTCGACATCATGGACGGCCACTTCGTCCCCGAGATCACGATCGGCCCCCTGGTGGCCGGCTCGATCGCCGACCGCGTGCACGCCGCGGGCGGCGCGATCGACGTCCACCTGATGGTCGAGCGTCCCGCCGCCCAATTCGAGGACTTCGCTCGCGCCGGGGCCGACTCGATCACCTTCCACGTCGAGGCCGAGCCGCACGCGCATCGCGCGCTCGGGGCGATCCGCGAGCTGGGCTGCCTGGCGGGTGTCGCGATCAACCCGGGGACCTCGGTCGAGGCGGTTCGCGAGCTCGACCGCGTCGCCGACATCGTGCTCTGCATGACGGTCAACCCCGGCTGGGGAGGGCAGTCGTTCATCCCCACGTCGGCGAACAAGGTCAAGCGCCTGCGAGACGCGGCCCCCGACGCGACGATCGGGGTCGACGGCGGGATCGACGTCGAGACGGCGGGGGCGGTCGCCGACGCCGGCGCCCGGATGTTCGTCGCCGGCTCAGCGGTCTTCGGCGCGGCGGACCCCGCCGAGGCCTACCGCGCGATCGCCGCGGCCGCCGGGGCGGAATAGCGTACGGCCGGGCGACGCGCCGCCTGGCGCCGGTGAGGGCCGCGCTACGCGGGGGCCGCGAGCGCCCCGGCGATCTCCTGCCACCAGGCGACCTCCTGGCCGGAGAGGCCGGGACGGCCGATCCGCCGCGCGGCCCACTCGGCGAGCGCCCGGCGCCCGCCGACGGCCAGCAGCTCGCTCGAGGTGACCGCGTAGCGGCCGTCGGCGAGCAGGACGAGCGCGCCCGCGCCGTCGCGGCGCGCCCGCAGCTCGGCGACCACCGCGACCC
Source organism: Solirubrobacterales bacterium (assembly GCA_009379895.1). Classification (GTDB taxonomy): domain Bacteria; phylum Actinomycetota; class Thermoleophilia; order Solirubrobacterales; family 70-9; genus WHSW01. The sequence goes on along the minus strand of WHSW01000222.1, from coordinate 2,180 downwards.
GCTCGAGGACCTGCGGGTGGGAGGGGTCGCCGTCCTCGTCGAGCCACGGCCGCACCGAGAACACCTGCGGGGCGCCGCGGGCCGGCAGCTTCGGGAGCGGCGGTCGGCCGAGCGGGCCGGTGCGCCAGCGCTCGGTCAGCTCCTCGACCTGGGGCAGCGCCGCGAGGCGGACGACGATGTGCAGCTCGTCGCCGGCCTGGAGCTCGGTCGAGCCCCGAGGCGGGATCGCCTCGTCCTCGCGGACGATCAGGTTGACCAGCGCCTCCCGCGGCAGGCCCAGCTCCTTGACGCTGCGACCCACGGCGGCGTCGCCGGCGCCGATCGTCCAGACGAACGACTCGCCCCCGAGGCGGCGGATGATGCCGGTCTCGATCAGCGGCCGCGGCAGCGCCGGCTCGGTGGAGGTGACCCCGAGCCGGCGCGCCAGGGGCTCGAAGGTCGCCCCCTGGATCAGGGTCGAGGTGACGACGACGAAGAAGATCGAGTTGAAGATCAGGGTGCTGTCCTCGACCCCGGCGATCACGGGGAAGGTCGCGAGCCAGATCGGGATCGCCCCGCGCAGCCCGGCCCAGCCGAGCATCAGCCGCTCGCGCGCGTTGAAGGGCGAGAAGGAGCTCGCGACGAACGCCGCCAGCGGCCGGGCGACGAACATCAGCGCAGCCGAGAGCAGCAGGCCCTCGACCGCCACGTCCCCGAGCTGGCTCGGGAAGACGAGCAGTCCGAGGATCGCGAAGAGCGCGATCTGCGAGATCCACGAGAGCCCCTGGTGGAAGGCGATCGTCGTCTGCCGAGCGGGGATCGAGCCGGTGCCGAGGATCAGGGCCGCGATGTAGACGGCGAGAAAGCCCGATCCGTGGACGACCTCGGCCGCGCCGTATGCGAGCGCCGCGGTGGCGATCGAGGCGACCGGGTAGAGCCCCGGATTGGGCAGGTCCAGGTTGCGAAACGCCCAGCGAGCGCCGAAGCCGATCGCGACGCCGAGCGCGAGGCCGAGAGCCAGCTTGCCCGCCAGCGAGCCGACCATCTCGGCGAGGCCGTAGTCGGGAAGCTGGAGCCAGTCGATGAATCCGGTGACCAGCAGCAACGCGACCGGGTCGTTGAGGCCCGACTCCCCCTCGAGCGCGCGCGCCAGCTTCCGGCGCAGCTGCGAGCCGCGCAACACGGCGAAGATCGCGGCGCTGTCGGTCGCCGCCACGGCCGAGCCGATGATCAGGCCCTCGAGCGTGTCGAGGTCGAAGAGCCAGATCGCCGCCACGCCGGCGATCACCGCGGTGACGATCGTCCCCACCGTCGCGAGCAAGACCGCGGTGCCGATCACCGGGCGGATCTGGCTCCAGCCGGCGGTCAGGCCGCCCTCGAACAGGATCAGCACCAGGCCGATCGTGCCCACCGTCCGGGTCAGCTCGGCGTCGGAGAACTCGACGCCGCCGATCCCCTCCGAGCCGGCGAGGATCCCGAGGCCGAGGAAGAGCAGCAGCCCCGGGACCCGGACCCGATCGGCGACCTTGGCGGCCGCGATTCCGGCGGCGAGCAGCAGCCCGGCTACCAGGATCAGCTGTGCGTCGCCCACCCTCGACTCCTCACGAGGCCTCGTCGGCGGTGGCCAGCCGCGCGCCGAGCTCCTCGGCCGAACCGGGCTCCAGCCCGGCGGCGGGCGCGCGCCGGCGGTAGAGCGCGGCGAGCGAGAGGGCGAGCGCGAGGGCGGCCGCCGCGAACCCGATCTCGATCCGGCGCGCGTCGTCGAGCACCGGCAGCACCCCCCAGATGATGAAGCCGACCGCGCACGCGAGCCAGCAGGTGGCGGCGGCCCGCGCCCGACCGTCCGCGAGCGCCGCCTGGTTGAGCGTCGTCGCCGCCAGGTACAGGCCCATGCCCACGGCGACGATCAGCAGGCCCGCGCGGTCGTAGGAGAAGGCATCCGAGAACGCGATCTGCATCACCTCGGGACCGGCGATCGCGACGATCGCGATCACCAGCGCGGTGAAGACGGCGATCGCGCGCAGGGTCGCCAGGACCGAGTGCCGGAAGGCCTCCGGGTCGCGCCGCTCACCGGAGCGCAGCCTCGTCAGATGGGGCAGCAGGCTGGTGGCGACGCCCTGGAAGACGAGAAGCGGCGCGCGGGCGACCATCAGGACGTTGAAAATGAAGCCGGCCGCCGCCGCGCCGTCGAACGCGCGGAG
>WHSW01000221.1 GCA_009379895.1 Solirubrobacterales bacterium | reverse complement strand
AGGCCGCCGAGCGCGTAGAGCCGCCGCAGCTGCCCCGGGGTCCACGCGCCGCCGGTGCCGTTGTGGCTCGAGATCACCGGGTAGCGGCGGCGCTCGGCGATCTCGAGCACGCGGTCGCGCGCCGCCTCGCTCAGGTGGTCGACCTCGATCAGCATGTGCCTCTCGATCATCTGCCCGATCAGGTACCGGCCGAGCCGGGTCAGCCCCCGCGCGTTGCACCGGCGGCCCGGCGGATAGGTGGGCATGCCCTCGGCGGCGAGCTCGGCGGCCGCCGGGAAGAAGCTCGCCAGCACCTGCAGCTCGAACGGCTCCAGCGTCGTCACCTCCTCGCCCTCGCCCGGGTGCGGGCACGGCTCGGTCCGGAAGTAGCTCCCGGTCGCGAACGCGTTCAGGATGTTGATGAACACGCCCCGGGCCCCGCCCTCGAGCGCCGGCCCGGCGAACGCGTTGTCGACCCAGTGGGCGGGGAACAGGCTGCGCACGCCGAGCCGGCGCAGGTGGTCGAGCCCGCGGTCGACGTCGGCGCGCGTGCACCGCGGCTTGCCGATCCGCTCGCCGCAGCCGAGCGGGTTCGACGACTCGACCCCGATCACCACGGCGAGCTTGCCGCGCTCGATCGTCCGCCGCGCCTGGCGCGGGTTGTAGACCAGCCGAAACCAGCCCTTGCCGCGGCCGCCGCTCTGCGCGTCGACGTAGCGCTCGAGCCCGCGCAGGCGCTCGATCTCGAGCTTGATCGTGTGCGTCTCGTCGCAGGAGTGCGTCCTCGTCGGCTCGATCCGGCAGATCGGCTCGTCCTCGACGGTCTGGGCGACGACCAGCCGCAGCCCCGCCATCCAGGCGCGCTCGAGCCACACGTAGTAGGCCTGCTGGTGGGTGAGCGTGTCGTTGACCGGCCAGCCGGCGAAGGTGGGCCAGCCGTGCGTGTCGTGGGTGCCGAACGGAACGCCCTCGCGCAGCAGGTTGCCGGTCACGTCGTCGCCGCCGTCGGGGCCGTGCTTGCGCGCGTCGGCGACCGACCCGAGCGCGCGGGTGATCCCGAAGCGCGCGAACGGCTTGCCGGCGATGATGTCGCCGCCGGCGCGCAGGTCGGCCGCCAGGTGCAGGTGCGTCTCGGCGAAGCCGAGGACCGTGCCGTCGGGGTTGGTGCCCGAGAACGGCTTGCCCGTCGCCCCGAGCTCGGCCTCGGGGTACGGCCGGCAGCCGCGGTCGGGCACGAGTGCGAAGAGCCAGGCGCGCCCGTGGGCCGGGTTGTCGGTGACCGTGAGCGCGCCGTCGCTCCTGCGCACGGCGAGCCTTCGGCCGTCGACCGTCGACGAGATCGCGAAGGCCCGCCCGGCGAGCCCGGTGAGCGTCCACTCGGTGGGCCTGCCCGGGGCGTCGGCGCGGATCGCGCCGGCGGTCTCGCCGTCCTCGCCGCCGACGCCGAGGAGCTTCGCGTCCTGGTCATAGAGCAGATACGTGTCGAGCCCGGTCGGCTTCAGGTAGAAGGCGGTCGCCTGGGCCGGCGAGCGTGCCGCGGCCCGATAGGCGCCGGGTCCCGCGGCGGCGATGAACCGCCCGTTGGTCCGGGAGAGGATCGCCACGCAGCGGCCGGCGAGCTCGGAGTCGGATCGGATCGACGCGTCCGGTGTCGGCGCGGCGACCGGTGCGGTGCCTCGGCTGGCGAGGCCGCCGGCGGCAGCGACCATCGCGATCGCCAGGCCGCACGCGGCGAGGACGGCGGCACCGACCGCGGTCCGTTTCACCGGCAGGCCCGCGGATCGCGATCCCGCGGATCGCTTACGAGACGGTCAGTGCGATCTCCGCTGATCGTGATCGACGAAATCTAACGGTCGGCGTCCGCCGCCCTTGCGAGCTGCCCCTCGCTGAGCAGTAGTCGCCATGGCCCGCGTTTCGAGCTCGTCGCCCGAAAGTCGCGGTGGTCGAAGGTGAGGATCGGCAGGTCGTGGCGTTCGGCGTAGGCCATGATCGATGCGTCGCACACGATAGGTCGACAGTCAGCGACCGTAGGCGCTCAGCCCTCCTCGCCGAGGATGCCGTAGATCCGGCGGCGGGTCTCGTCGAGCAGCTCTCGGACGCGCTTGCGCTGCTCCGCGTCCGCCGCGTAGAGGACCTGGCCGACCGCCTCGCGCAGCTGTAGTCCTGCGTGCACCAGGCGAAGCTGCTCGGGGTCGGCGCCGGCGGTGACCTCGTCCCAGGGGGCGGCGCCGGAGTGCGACTTCTCGGCCGCGCGGCCGGCGTCAGTGAGGGTGAACCGGCGCTTGCCCTCGGTCTCCTGGCCCTCGATCAGCCCCTCGTCCTCGAGCAGCTGCAGGGTCGGGTAAATCGAGCCGGCGCTGGGACGCCAGGCGCCGCCGGTGCGGTCCTCGAGCTCCTTGATCATCTCGTAGCCGTGCATCGGCTTCTCAGCGAGCAGCGTCAGCACCGCGGCTCGGATGTCGCCCCGGCGCGCCCGCGGGCCGCCGCGGCCCCGCCCGCGCCCGCGATAGTGCCCGCTGCGCCCGTAGCTGCGCGTGGGGTGGACGCTGAGGTGGCGGGAGTAGTGGTGTCCGTGCATGTGGAATCTCCTATATCGTGAACTAACGCGATATATCGTAACACTCGCAGATCCGGGCCTGTGCCGCGCAGCGGCATGATCGATCGGCGATTGGCGGCGCGGCGCTTGGCGACCCGTTCGAGCGGGCGGACCCGACGCGAGCCTGGCGAGCGGTGGGTCGCCGGGAACGACGTAAACCGACTGGCCCCGCAGTCGACTCCGTTGGCCTGAGAGTGGGTTACCTCGCCGCGTTGATCGCGTGTCGGCGTAAGAACGCTCGTCAGGCCGGAATTGTTGGCCGCAGGGCCAGCGCGATCCAGCTTACTCCTCCGGGATGAGTCGCGCGGGGGAGTATTCGCTGGTCGTTTCGCGACTCGACTAGGAGACCCGCAGGCGGGTCTCGGGGTGGGTGAAGAGGTAGTAGACGGCGAGCGCGCCGCTGTAGACGACGAACGCCGTGTAGACGATCAGGCTGGTCAGCTCGCCGCCGCTCACCTCCCCGAAGCGCTCCACGAACGGCCCGATCAGGACCAGGTCGTAGGCGAGGAATCCGGCCAGCTGCCCCTTCGCGTTCGGCCAGGCGGGATCGAGCAGGCCGGTGATGAAGTAGGCGGCGGCGCCGAGGTAGATGAGCCCGAACATGACCGAGGTCTCGCTGCCGAGCGCCCAGGGGAAGATCTCGGCGCCGGCGACGAGCGCCACGCCGGCGCCGATCAGCATCACCGCGAAGGCTGCGAACGACGCTCGCACCGCGACCGGCATCGGCCGCGGATCGACCCAGGGGATCGCCCTCGTGCGCGCCAGAGTCACCACCATGCCGAGCAGGCCGAGGGCGAAGACGATCACGTACGGCCAGAGCGCGGGCGGGCCGGGCTTGCCGACGAGGGTGAGCAGGTAGACGAACATCGCGCCGTAGGTGATCGCAAGGTCGATCGCCCCCGCCCGCATCGCCGCCAGCTCGCCGCCGATCCCGATCCAGAGCACCGGCAGCGCGATCGCCGCCAGGATCGAGGCGAGGAAGATGTAGGAGAGGGGCGTCACCTCCCAGGGCCAGAGATCGGTTGCCCAGCCGGCCTGGCCGATGAACCCGGCGGTCAGGACCAGAGTGGCGAGGCCGGCGAGCACGAGCCCGAGCCGAAACGGCGTGGTGGCGGCTCGATCGCCGGTACGCGGACCGCTTTCATTCATGCGCTCTCCCCCGATCGCGGTGTCGGCCCCGATCCTAAGCGCAGCTGCCGCGACGCGCCCGGGGCGCGATACTTGCGCCGTGTCAGAGGAGCAGATGGAGATCGTCCGCAGGCTCAACGTCGCCTTCAACAGCGGCGCGGAATGGATCGACTTCTACGACCCCGAGGCCGAGCTGCACATGCCGGCGCAATGGCTCGACGACCCGGTCTTCCGCGGCCACGAGGGGCTGCGCAAGGCGCTGCGACTCTGGCGCGAGGGGTTCGACGAGTACCACTGGGAGGAGGAACGGCTGATCGACGGCGACGATTGCGTCGTCGGCCTCTACAGGCATCGGGGGCGGATCAAGCGGGTCGATGGGACCTGGATCGACCAGCCGATCGGCTGCGTGTGGCGCTTTCGCGGCGACAAGATCCTGCGCCTCGACGGCTTCTTCTCCTGGGAGGCCGCGATCGAGGCCGGCGGGGTGCGCGAGTAGCGCTCGGGCCGCCGGGGCCCGCGCCCGGCAGCGGCCGCCCGGCCGCCCGCGCGTCGCTCAGCCCGCGAGCGGCAGCTCGAGCTGCTCGCCCTCGCGCAGCCGCCGCTCCTCGAGCGCCGCCGCGTACGTGCCGTGCAGGGTGCTTCGCGGGGTGACGGCGACGATCCCGTAGGCCTCGGCCATCGCCCGCGCCAGGGACCGCTTGAAGGCCCGCCCGTGCCAGGCGCGGCCACCGGGGCGGCGCCCGACGTGCAGGTGGACGAGCTCGTGCAGCAGGGTCTCGAGGACGTCGCCGGGGCGGATCTCGGGGTACGCCGTGACCGAGATCCGCCACTCGCCGGGGACCGCGAAGCCGAGCCGGTTGGGGCGCCGGCGGGCGCGGCGGACCTTGAGCTCGGGAGCCGATCGCGCCAGCGGCCCGCGGGCGAAGGCGGGCAGGGCGCGCAGGCGCTCCATCTCGCGCCGCAGGTCGACCCCGGCGACGAGGTAGTAGGAGGGGTGGCGGCGCGTGGCCGGTCGCTTGCGCCGGCGCACGCGCGCCCTGGCCCTGGCGGGCTTGCGCGGCCTCTCCATGCTCGCCGCTAGGTCTCCGGCTGGGCCTCGAGCTCGCCGACCAGCTCGTCGAGGCGCAGCTCTCGCAGCTCTCCCGAGACCGCGTCGAGCTCTCCCTTGCAGAAGCCGATCAGCTCTTTGGCCTCGACGCACAGGGCGAGCGTCTCGCGCAGCTCGGCATCGCCCGAGTCGAGCCGGGCGATGATCGTCTCGAGCCGCTCGACCGCGGCCTCGTAGCTCTCAGGCTTTTCGGGTCTGTCCATCGTCTGCCTCGCGATCGACGGTCGCCGGCACAGAATCGTCGACGAAGCGGACGGCCAGGCGCTCGCGCTCGCGCGCCGCCGCCGCCGAGGGGATCGGCTCGCCCGCCCGGTCGAAGACCAGCGCGTAGCCGCGCTCGAGGGTGCGCTCCGGGTCGTGGGCGCGCACGGTGCGCGCCAGGGCGCCC
>WHSW01000220.1:3015-5217 GCA_009379895.1 Solirubrobacterales bacterium | reverse complement strand
AACAGGACGGCGGCGCCATCTACGTCACCATCGGCCGCTTCCTGACGCCGAAGCGCGACGTGATCGAGGCACAGGGCGTCAAGCCGACGATCGAGGCGCGCGCCGCCGAGGCGGCGAGGCGCGGCTCGGCGGTGGCCGCCGACGCCCAGGCAGAGCTTCGGCAGATGCGTGGCGTGTTGCTGGGCGCGGTGACCACGGCGCGGATGGCAAAGGACCCGGTCGCGCTGCGCGGCTCGACGGGCCAGGTGGCGCGGCTGCTCGAGGCCGACGGCCTGGTGGCCGCGGCGGTCGAGGAGGGCTCACCCTCGCGCGAGGTGGTCGGCGCGGCGATCGCCGACTCGCTCGCCGACGGCGAGCAGGTGCTCTGCTTCGCGGAGTTCTCCTCGCACCTCGAGCTTCTGCGCGAGGAGCTGGCAAGCGAGCACGGCGCCGAGGCGGCGCTCTATGGCGGGGCGACGCCGGGGGGCGAGCGCGAGGAGATCAAGCGGCGCTTTCGGGCCGGCGAGCTCGGCTGCGTGCTGGTCGCTCCGGTCGGGCGCGAGGGCCACAACCTCCAGCCCCGTTCGCCGGAGGCCTCGACCGTGCAATTCGATCTGCCGTGGGAGCCGCGGGCCTTCGAGCAGCGCTCGGGTCGGGGCGCGCGGCTGGGCTCTGAGACGGAGCGGATCGGCGTCCTGGTGCCGGTGCTTCGCCACTCGATCGAGGAGCGCGTGGCGCGGATCCTGCTGCCACGGGCGGCGAAGGCCGTCGAGGCGCTGGCGCGCGACTCAGAGCCCGAGGCCCTGGCCACCCAGCTGCACGGCCTGGCGGCCGAGCTCAGCGCGGGCGAGGACGCGTCGACTCTAATCGAGGTCTGCGAGCGGATTCTGGCGGCGCGCGGCGGTTCGGGCGTCGGCTCGCATCTCGGTGCACAAACATGATGCAGTAGTGATACTCTTGAGGGGAGGAATGGCGCACATGAACGCACTAACGCTTGAGGCCGCGCACATGAGCGGGGTCGCGAAGCTCTCGGACGCCGACATCGCGCGAGCGACCGGAGTGGCCCGCAGCAGCGCGCGGGCGTGGCTGAACGGGACCCGCACGCCGACCGGCGAGCGCGCTGAGCGGCTGATCGAGCTCTCGGCGCTCGTCGAGCGACTCGAGCGGCTGATCGAGCCCGACTACATCGCGATCTGGCTGCGAAAGCCGGTGCCGGCGCTGGGGGACGAGAAGCCGCTCGATCTGATCGGGCGCGGGGAATACCGCCGGGTCGCCGGGTTGATCTCGGGGCTCGAGGGCACGAGCGCCTCCTAGCGCGTGGCCCTGGACATCGACCGGGTTGCCGTCCACGGCACCTGGTGGCGACAGGCCGCGAGCGGGTTGGACCCGCTGGCGCTCAGAGAGCCGCCCGCGGACGGGCGCTGGCAGCGCGGTGAGGTGTGCGCGGCCACCTATCTGGCCGACAGCGAGGAGACGGTCTGGGCGGAGTGGTACCGCGCCCTGGCTGAGTTGGCGCTCTCGCCGCGGGTCTGGCTGCCGTGCGCGCTGTGGCGTGTGCGGGTCGACCTCGCTGAGATCGCGGACCTCTCGACCTCCGAGCGGCTGGCCGCGGTCGGGCTCAGTCCGCCGCGGCCCGGACGCGAGAGCTGGCCCGCCCATCAGGCGGTCGGCGAGCGCGTGCGCGCCGAGGGACTGGAGGGGCTTTTGGCGCCCAGCGCGGCGCGGGCCGAGGGCCGCGTGTTGTGCGTGTTTCGCACGGGGGGAAATGCGGTCGGGCTCGGCGCGATGGGCAGGGGCCGCCGCGTCTGCGAGCCCCCAACGCCCCCGCGTGGCCTACGTACATAGGCGCGGACCGCAGAACCCACGGAAAAGGGCCGGCCACCCCAGTTGCACGGGCTCATACGGCGCGCGGGCGAGCCGATGCCTTTCTGGCTGGCCTTCGGGCTCGCCACCCGAGCGCCCGGGGCGGCCTCTTGGCGTCCCCCATGCATGCAAACGAAGGGAGTGTTGTCGATGGCTTTGACTACGAAGTCGGCGGAGGGCTCTGCCCTGCGCACCTTCCTCGCCGAGGAGATGGGCGAGGAGCTGGAGGCGGGCTGTGGACCCGCGGAGAGGGGTAAGAAGGCCGGCGAGCGCCGGCGCTATGAGCGTCCGAACGGCGAGCTCTACGTCGGGCGCTCGATCGCGCCCAACGCGGCCGAGGCGCGCGATGACGTCGAGCTA
>WHSW01000220.1:0-2851 GCA_009379895.1 Solirubrobacterales bacterium | reverse complement strand
CGGTGGGGAGTGGGAGTGGGTCGACGGCCCCGTTACCCGAGCGCTCTCGGAGGGCAGGCCGCTTTTGCTCGACGAGTTCGCGGCCGCACACCCGCGCGTGCAGTCGCGGCTGAACGGGATCTTCGACGGTCGCCTGGAGCTCGCCCTGCCGGAGAAGGCGGGCGACTGCATCGTGCGCGCCGGGCCGGGATTTTGGGCCTGCGTCGCCTACAACCCGAGCCCGCACTTCGAGCTCTCAGAAGCGATGGCTTCGCGGTTTTCGTTTCCGATCCGCTATCGCACCGACTACGAGGTGGCGCGCGAGATCGGGGTGCCGAAGCAGGCGGTGCGCCTGGCCAAGCGCCTGGAGCGCATGCTGGGCGCCGGCGAGAGCCAGTGGGCTCCGCAGATGCGAGAGCTGGTCGCGTTTCGCGACCACGCCCGGCTGCTCGGCGAGCGCTGGGCGGTCGGGGCGCTGATCGGCGCCGCCCCCGAGGGCTGCGAGGAGGAGGTGGCGGCGGCCTGCGCGGAGGTGTTCACGGACATCCCGGCGAGGGCGCTGTCGCTGTGAGCGGGCGCCTCGCGCGGGCCGCGGCGCTTCGCACCCGCCCCGCCGATGTGGGGGCGCACTGGGGTGCGCTGTCGGCGCAGCTGACCGAGCTCGCGTTTCGCTACGCCGAGGGAGTCGGGGTGCGCTGTTGGCCGCATGCCTCGAGCCCGGCGCCGGGCTGTTGCTATCTGGAGTCGGGGACGATCCTGCTCGACGGCGAGCTGATCTCAGCGCCGGGCGAGCTGGCCGCGCGCGAGCCCTCGCCGCGCCTGCGGCGCGATCTGGCGGTGCTCAGCGGGGTGCTCTTGCACGAGTGCGGGCACGCCAATCACTCGCGCCTTTCGGTCAACGCCCGCGCACACACCGAGGGCTTGCTCTCCGAGGCACAGCTTCTCGAGGAACCGCGGATGGAGACTCAACTTTGCGAGCGCTTTCCGATCGCGCGGCGCTTCATCCGTGCGGCGGTGCGGCAGATCAACGTCGACCATCTGCCCGAACCCGGCGCGCCGCTTCACCGCGCGCACGCCGCGCAGATCGGCGTCGTGTTGGGCGGGCGCGAGCGGGCCGGGACGTTGCCGGGCGAGCTGGGCGGCCGGGTCTCAAAGCTCGTCGAGGCGGGCCTCGGCCACGATGACGGCGAGCGGCTTTCAGGGCTCGTCCTCTCGGCGTGTGAGATCGACGACGGCGACGCCGAGGCGATGGTCGCCGCGGCGCGCGAGCTGTGCGAGCTGATCGGCCCCGACCCGCGGGCAGAGCTCGCGGCGACGCCGGCCGGGGCGCTCTCGGAGCTGACCGAGCAGGCCCTGGGGGAGGCGGCCGGCGAGGCGGCCGGCGAGCTCGCCGAGGGAGAGGCGGACGAGGGCGATCTGGGCGCGGCGCGCGAGCTGATCGAGGAGCTGGCCGAGCGGGTCACCGATGAGGCGCGCGAGGCGAGCGAGCGCGAGGAGCGGCGCAAGCCCGGGCACGGACGAGGCAGGGGTGGTGGCTTTCGCTGCAAGCCGGGTGGGCCCGCGGGACCCGCGGAGCGCGCCGCGGCACGGGCGATGGAGCGCGAGCTGCGCCGGGTGCGCGCGCGGCGGATCGCCCGCGAGGGCTCGCGGGTGCCCGGGCGCTTCGTGGCGCGGCGAGCGATGCGCTCGGACGCCGACCGGGCGCGGGGCATCCCGCGCGTCGCGGAGTCGTTTACCCGCCGCGTCGAGGTACACGGTGTGTTGTGGGCGCCCGAGGTCGGCGTCGCGATCGACACCTCGGGCTCGATGTCGGTGCACTCAGGCGAGCTGGCCCGTGTGCTGTGGGTGGCGGCGCGGGCCGTGCGGGCGATCGGCGGGCGCCTGAGCGCGGTCGGATTCGGCGATCGCGCCGAGCCGATCCTCGCCGCCGGCGATCGCCTGGCGAGCGTGCCCGAGCTTCGCTGCCGGGGCGGCACCGAGCGCTTCGACCTCGCGGCGCCGCTGCTCGAGGCAGAGCTTCGGCTCGGCGATCGGCGCCGGCCGCGGCTGGTGGTGGTCGTCTCGGATGGGGTCTGGGTCTCACACGCCGAGGCCTCCGAGCGGGCGCTGGCGCGGATTCGCGAGCGGGGGGTCGCGACGGTGCACGTCGGGATCGGCGCGCCGCCGCGTGAGCACGGCGCCGAGCGGGTCGGGGTGACACCGACGCGAGCGCGCTTGGTCGGGTCCTCGGCGAGGAGTGTCGCCGGGCGCTCGAGCGGCGCGCGTAGGGAGCGTCGAGGGGTGTGCGCGAGCGCACCTTGCCCTGAGCCGGACCGGGTTCGACGGAGACCGTGTTTGGTGGGTTCCTAGGTTCATCGATCAGCGTAGGTGGACGCCGCCTGGCGCAGCGAGTCCGTAGGACGAGCGGAGCCGGGCGGCCGATCGCCGTTTGAGCCGCTCGGGGTCGGGATCGCAGGCGCATCGGGGGCGGGGGCCGATGAGCGAGGCCCTGAGAGCGCGTCTGCCGGCTTCGGCGGAGGCGCCGTGGATGATCGGTCACCCGGATCGGCGCCGACATCGACTGCACGAAGCGCCTCGAACTCGACCGGCGGGATGTCGCCGAGCGACTCGTGCAGGCGGTCGTTGTTGAACCAGGCGATGTACTCGACGACGGCGAGCTCGAGCTGCGAGCGGCTCTGAAACACCCGGTCTGCGAGGAGCTCGGTCTTGAACGAGTCGACGAAGCTCTCGGCCATCGCGTTGTCGTAGGCGTCGCCGACCGAGCCGACCGAGGCCACTACGCCGTGGTCGGTGAGCTCCTGGGTGTAGTCGATCGAGGTGTATTGCCCGGACTCAACCGGTCCTCGCAACAGTTGTTCGTAAACCGACACTA
>WHSW01000021.1 GCA_009379895.1 Solirubrobacterales bacterium | reverse complement strand
ATTGCGGCCTACTCGGGCTCAGCGTCGGTGGTCGGCTTGACATAGGAGCAACCGATGCGCTGGAGTTCGCGCCGCGAACGGTGGCGCTCGAGGAGGTGCGGTTGCCTCGAAGCACGACTCGCGGCACACCCCCGATCGGCGGCCGGTCGCGGTTGATCTAGGCTGGGAGCCGATGAACGTCCTCGTCGTCGGCGGACACGGCCAGATCGCGTTGCGCCTCCTGCGCCTGCTCGCCGATCGCGGTGACGCGGCTCGGGGCCTGGTCCGCAACGCGGGTCATGCCGGGGACCTCGAGGCGGCCGGCGCAACGCCCGTCGTCCTCGACCTCGAGGGCGACGCCGACCTCGCCGAGGCGGTGCGCGGCGCCGACGCGGTCGTGTTCGCGGCCGGCGCCGGTCCCGGGAGCGGCCCCGAGCGCAAGCGCACGGTCGACCTCGGCGGGGCGACCAAGCTGATCGACGCCTGCGCGGCGGCGGGCGTCTCGCGGTATCTGATGATCAGCGCGATGGGCGTCGACCGTCCCGGCCACTCCGGGCCGATGGCGCCCTACTACGAGGCCAAGCGCGAGGCCGACGCGGCGGTGCGCGACGCCGGGCTCGACTACACCATCGTCCGCCCGGGCCGCCTCACCGACGACCCGGGCACGGGGCGGGTCGAGGTCGGCTCGCCGCTCGACCACGGCGGCGAGGTGAGCCGCGACGACGTCGCCGCGACTCTGCTCGCCGCGCTCGACGAGCCGCGCAGCGCCGGCGTGCAGCTCGACCTGATCGGCGGCGCGACTCCAATCGACGCCGCGCTCGCCTCGCTGATCGCGCGCTGACGGCCGCGACGGCGTCCGGACGGGGCGACGGCCGCGGCGGCTGGCGGCCGTCGACCGGTAGCCTGGCCGTTTCCGTCCCGCTGTTCGTGGCCCCGAGACCCCCGCCCCGGAGCTTCTCCAGATGACAGTTCCCCGACCCTGCGCAGCGCCCGGACGCGGCCTCTACGACCGCTCCTACGAGCACGACGCCTGCGGCGTCGCCTGCGTCGCGCGCCTGGACGGCAGCCCGCGCCAGGAGGTGATCGAGCTGGCGCTCACCGCGCTCGATGATCTCGAGCACCGGGGCGCGGCGGGAGCCGACCCGAGCACCGGGGACGGCGCCGGGGTGCTGATCCAGCTCCCGCGCGGCTTCCTGCGCTCGCGCGCGGGCGAGTTCGGGGTCCCGACCGAGGCGCTTCCCGGGCCCGGCCGAGTCGCCCTCGCGAACTGCTTCCTGGCGCCCAACCCGACCGAGCGCGTCGAGCAGGAGCGGCTGCTCGAGCGGGCGGTGCTCGCCGCCGGCCAGGAGCCGCTCGGTTGGCGCGACGTCCCGGTCGACCTGGCGAGCTGCGGGCAGACCGCGCGCGACGTCGCGCCCGCGTTTCGCCAGCTGCTCGTCGGCGCCGGCGACGCGGTCGCCGACCAGGACGAGTTCGAGCGGCGCCTCTTCCTCGCCCGCCGGCTCGCCGAGCTCGAGGCGGGCCCGGCACTCGCGGTCTCCAGCTTCTCCTCGCGAACCCTGACCTACAAGGGAATGCTGACCGCGCCGCAGCTGGGGCGCTTCTACGCCGACCTGCGCGACCCCGAGCTGCAGAGCGCGCTCGCGGTGGTCCACTCGCGCTTCTCGACCAACACCTTCCCGAGCTGGGAGCTGGCGCAGCCGCTTCGGCTGCTCGCCCACAACGGCGAGATCAACACGATCGCGGGCAACTTCAACTGGATGCGCGCCCGCGAGGCGGCGCTGCACTCGAATCTGTTCGGGGACGACCTCGAGCGCTGCCTGCCGCTGATCCCGGAGGGCAGCTCCGACTCGGCCGCCTTCGATCGCGTGCTCGAGCTGCTCGTCCTCGCCGGGCGGCCGCTCGTGCAGGCGATGATGACGATGATCCCGGCCGCCTACGAGGGCCGCGACGACATGCCCGCGGAGCTCGCCGAGTTCTACCGCTACAGCGCCTCGGTGATCGAGCCCTGGGACGGGCCCGCGGCGATGGGCTTCTCCGACGGTCGGGTGCTCGGCGCCTGCCTCGACCGCAACGGCCTGCGCCCCGGCCGCTGGCTGGTCACCTCCGACGGGCTCGTGGTGGTCGGCTCGGAGGCCGGCGTGCTGCCGGTCGATCCCGCCTCGGTCGTGCGCCGCGGGCGCCTGCACCCGGGGCGCCTGTTCGTCGTCGACGTCGAGCGCGGCCGGTTGCAGGCCGACGGCGAGGCCGAGCTCGAGGTCGCTCGCCGCAAGCCCTACGGGCGCTGGTGCGAGCGCGGCGAGGTGCGGCTCGACGACCTCTCCGAGCGCGTCCCTATGCGCACCCACGAGCCGCTTCGCACTCGCCAGCTCGCCTTCGGCTACTCGCAGGAGGACCTGCGGGTGCTGCTCTCGCCGGCGGCGCAGGCGGGCATCGAGCCGACCGGCTCGATGGGCAACGACCTCGCGCTCGCGGCGCTCTCGGAGCGCGAGCCGTCGCTGTTCAGCTACTTCAAGCAGCGCTTCGCCCAGGTCACCAACCCCCCGATCGACTCGGTGCGCGAGTCGATCGTGATGAGCCTCGAGTCGAGGATCGGCTCGGAGGGCAACCTGCTCTCCGAAGGCCCCGAGCACGCGATCCAGCTCGTCCTCGACCACCCGGTGCTGACCAACTCCGAGCTCGAGCGCATCGCCCGCGCCTCGCACCCGGCGCTGCGGGCGACCACTCTCGACGCGACCTGGCCGGTGGCCGACGGCGAGGCGGGCCTCGAGGCCGCGCTCGGGCGGATCAGCCGGGAGGCCGAGAGCGCGATCGCTGGCGAGGCGAACCTGCTCGTGGTCAGCGATCGCGGCCTGGCCGCCGACCGGGTCCCGATCCCCTCCCTGCTCGCCCTGGGCGCCGTCCACCATCACCTGGTGCGTGCCGGGACGCGGCTGCAGACCAGCCTCGTGGTCGAGTCCGGCGAGGCCCGCGAGGTACACCACATCGCGGCGCTGATCGGCTTCGGGGCGGCCGCAGTCAACCCGTACCTGCTGCTCGACTCGGTCTCGGATCTGCACGGGCGCGCCGAGCTGCCCGGCGACCTCTCACACGACGAAGCCCGCGCGGGGCTGATGAGCGCGCTGCGCAAGGGGCTGCTCAAGGTGATCTCGAAGATGGGGATCGCGACGATCCAGTCCTACTGCGGGGCGCAGGTCTTCGAGGCGGTCGGACTCGATCGCGAGCTGGTCGAGCGCTACTTCGCCGGCACCCCCTCGGCGGTCGGCGGGGTGGGCCCGCTGGAGCTCGCCCGGGAGGCGCTCGAGCGCCACGCCCGCGCCTACCCCGCCGCGCACGATCGCGCCCTCCCCGAGCACGTCGAGGACTCGCTGCTGCCGGCGGCGCACGCCGGGCTGCTGCCGCAGGGAGGGGTCTACGCCTGGCGGCGCGACGGCGAGCGCCACGCCTGGGACCCGGACACGATCGCGGCCCTGCAGCAGGCCGTGCGCCCGAACGGCAACGGGCGCGACGCGGGCGAGCGCTACGAGGAGTTCGCGCGCCGCGTCGACGCCGAGAACGGCGCCCTGGCGATGCTCCGCGGGCTGCTCGAGCTGCGCCCGGTGGGCGACCCGCTCGAGATCGAGGAGGTCGAGCCGACGAAGGCGATCCTGAAGCGCTTCACGACCGGCGGGATGAGCCTCGGCGCGCTCGGCCCCGAGGCGCACGAGACGCTCGCCGTGGCGATGAACCGGATCGGCGGCATGTCGAACTCCGGCGAGGGCGGCGAGGACATCCGCCGCTACACCCCGGACCCCAACGGGGACGAGCGCCGCTCGCGGATCAAGCAGGTCGCCTCCGGGCGCTTCGGGGTCACGGTCCATTACCTGTCCTCGGCCGACCAGATCCAGATCAAGATCTCGCAGGGCGCGAAGCCCGGCGAGGGCGGCCAGCTCCCCGGCCACAAGGTCGATCCCTACATCGCCCAGCTTCGCTTCGCCACGCCGGGGGTCGGCCTGATCTCGCCCCCGCCCCACCACGACATCTACTCGATCGAGGATCTCAAGCAGCTGATCTACGACCTGCGCGCCGCCAACCCGGCGGCTACGGTCTCGGTCAAGCTGGCGGCGGAGGCCGGGGTCGGCACGGTCGCCGCCGGCGTCGCCAAGGCCGGCGCCGACCACGTCGTGATCGCCGGCCACGACGGCGGCACCGGCGCCTCGCCGCTGTCCTCGATCCAGCAGGTGGGCGTGCCGTGGGAGATCGGGCTCTCCGAGACCCAGCAGACCCTGCTGCGCAACGACCTGCGCTCGCGGATCGTGGTCCAGGTCGACGGCGGCATGCGGACCGGCCGCGACGTCGTGATCGGGGCCATGCTGGGAGCCGACGAGTTCGGCTTCTCGACCGCGCCCCTGATCGCGACCGGCTGCATCATGATGCGCGTCTGCCACCTCAACACCTGCCCGGTCGGGGTCGCGACCCAGGACCCCGAGCTGCGCGCCCGCTTCGCCGGCCGCCCCGAGCACGTGGTCGACTACCTCTTCCTCGTCGCCGAGGACGTGCGCGCGCTGCTCGCCCGGCTCGGGATCGCGCGCCTGGCCGACGTGATCGGGCGGGTCGACCTGCTCGGCCAGGAGCCCGAGCCGCAGGGCCACAAGCGGCGCCTGATCGACCTCTCCGACCTGCTCGTCGTGCCCGAGGGCATCGACCCGGCCGCGCCCCGCCACCGCACCCGGGCGCCCGAGCCCCCCGACGAGCACTTCGACGACCGCGAGCTGCTCGCCGCAGCGACGCCGGCGGTCGAGCGCCGCGAGCCGGTCCGGATCGAACGCTCGGTGACCAACGTCGACCGCGCCGTCGGCGGGCGCCTCTCGCACGCGCTCGTCGCCCGCCACGGGCCGACCGGCCTGATCGACGACACGATCGAGGTCGGCCTGCGCGGCTCGGCCGGCCAGAGCTTCGGCGCCTGGCTGGCGCCGGGGATCACGCTCGACCTCGAGGGCGAGGCCAACGACTACGTCGGCAAGGGCCTCTCCGGCGGGGTGCTTGCGGTCCACCCGCCCGCCGAGGCGCGCTACGCCGCCGAGGAGAACGTGGTGATCGGCAACGTCGCGCTGTACGGGGCGAGCGGCGGGCGGGCCTTCTTTCGGGGGCTCACCGGCGAGCGCTTCGCCGTGCGCAACTCGGGAGCGCTGACGGTCGCCGAGGGCGTCGGCGACCACGGTTGCGAGTACATGACCGGGGGCCGGGCGGCGATCCTCGGGCCGACCGGGCACAACTTCGCCGCCGGGATGAGCGGCGGGATCGCCTGGGTCCACGACCCCGACGACCGGCTCGCCCGGCACGTCAACGCCGAGCTGGTCGACCTCGAGCCGGTCGAGGGCGACGAGGCGCTCGAGCTGCGGGCGCTGGTCACCGAGCACCTGGCGCGCACCGGGTCCGAGGTCGCCGCTCGCCTGCTCGACGACTGGGACGCGTCCCTGGCGCGGTTCGTCCGCGTGATCCCGCGCGAGTACGCGCACGCGCTCGCCCGTCGCGAGGCCACCGGCGAGCCGCAGACCGCCGAGTTCAGGACCCTCGCCGCGTGAGGCTTCCGGGGGGGCCGGGATGAGCCGCAACACGCGCGCCTTCATGGAGATCGCCCGGGTCGCCGATCCCGAGCGCGACCCGCGCGAGCGGGTCGGCGACTACGGCGAGATCTTCGGCGTCCTACCCGCCGACGAGCTGCGCCTGCAGGGCGCCCGGTGCATGGACTGCGGGGTCCCCTTCTGCAACTCCGGCTGCCCGCTGGGCAACCTGATCCCAGACTGGAATGACCTCGTGCGCCGCGGGGACTGGCGAGAGGCGATCGAGCAGCTGCACGCGACCAACAACTTCCCCGAGTTCACCGGCCTGATCTGCCCGGCGCCGTGCGAGTCGGCCTGCGTGCTGGCGATCGACGACGACCCGGTGATGATCAAGCAGATCGAGTACGCGATCGTCCACCGCGCCTTCGAGGAGGGCTGGATCCAGCCGCAGGAGCCGGCGCGGCGCAGCGGCCAGAGCGTCGCCGTGATCGGCGCCGGCCCGGCCGGGATGGCGGCCGCGGCCGAGCTCAACCAGGTCGGCCACCGGGTGACCGTCTTCGAGCGCGACGAGGCGGTCGGCGGGCTGATGCGCTTCGGGGTCCCCGACGCGAAGCTCGAGAAGTGGATGATCGACCGCCGCGTCGACCTGCTCGAGGCCGAGGGAGTGCGCTTCGAGTGCGGTGCTGACGTCGGCGGCGAGCTCGGCGCCGACGAGCTCTGCGCGGCGCACGACGCGGTCGTCGTCGCGATCGGCGCCCGGGCCGAGCGCGACCTCGAGGCGCCCGGTCGCGAGCTCGCCGGGGTCCACTTCGCGATGGACTACCTCTACCAGCGAAACCGCTTCGTCGCCCGCTCGCAGGGCCACCACGCGCCCGAGCCCGAGCAGGAGATCACGGCCGCCGGCAAGCACGTGGTCGTGATCGGCGGCGGCGACACGGGCATGGACTGCGTCTCGAACGCCAACCGCGAGGGCGCCGCGAGCGCGACGCTGCTCGACGTCTACCCGGAGCTGCCCGCCGGCGGCCGCTACGACGACACCCCGTGGCCGCTGGCGCCGAAGCGCTCGCTGACCACCTACGCGCTCGACGAGGGCGGCGAGCGTCGGTTCGGCCACCAGGTCGTCTCGCTGGAGGGCGACGGGACGGTCCGGGCACTGCGCGGGCGGCGGGTCACCGGCAGCTCGTCGAGCGTCCTCGAGCCGGTCGCGGGCAGCGAGTTCGAGGTGCCCGCCGACCTCGTCCTGATCGCGATCGGCTTCACCGGCCCTGAGCGCGGCGGCGCGGTCGGGGCGCTCGGGCTCGAGCTCGGCAAGCGCGGGACCGTCGCGGACCGCATCTTTGCCACCTCGCGCGAGGGCGTCTTCGTCGCCGGCGACGCGCGCGTCGGCCAGTCGCTGATCGTGACCGCGATCGCCGAGGGGCGCCGCGGCGCGCGGGCGGTCGAGCGCTGGCTGCGCGGCGACGCCGCGAGCAACGGCGCCTGACCCGGGGGCGCGCCGCGGGAGGCGCCGCGCGGGCGCGCAGCCGCGAAGCGCTTCATTCGCGTCCGGGCGCCGGACGCCGGCTGCAGCCCTTCGGGATCCTCGGGTGCGCCCGGCTCACGGCCTGCTCCGGCAGGCGTGGGGCGGGTGGCGGATCGAGCCGCCTACTCCCGCAGCCCGGCGGCCTCGAGGGCCTGCTCCCACGTGACGAAGCCGTGCATGCGAACGATCTTGCCGCCTCGGACCCGGAAGTGGACGGCGAACTGTTGGCCGAACTCAACGCGGCTTGCACCGCCCCGCATGCGCGCGCGCCCCAGCCAGACGACCGAGTCACCCGGGTCGCGAATCTCGCTCTCCTCCACCTGAAATACCTCCCAGGTCTCCCAGGTCGCAGCAAACCCGCTCGCGACCTCGTCGCGGCCTCGGTAGAGGGCGCGTTCAACGGCGGCAGGACCGCCGGGCTGCCATTCGACCTCGAGGGCAAACCATCGCGTCATGGCCGCCAGGTCCCGTCGGTTGAAGGCTTGAACGAGCTGCCTCACGATCTCCACGTTTTCGCCCGACATCGCTCTCAGTATCTCGCCGCGTACGAGGAAGGCAACCCGGCGCACACCACCCGCTGCTAGCTTGCCGCGCATGCAGCTTCGCCGCGGGAGGGTGGCCGTGCTGCTGGCCGGAGTCCTAGTCGTCCTCGGGGTGATCACCGCGCTCGTCGTCGCCGATCGGGGCGACAAGATCTCCACCGTCCCGGCCAGCCCCGCGGCCGCCTACGACTCGAGGGCGCCCAATGTGGTCGTCGTGATGACCGACGACCAGGCGTTCGAGACGATGCGCGCGATGCCGCTCACCCGGCGGCTGATCGGTGATGCCGGCACCACCTTCGACAACGCCTTCGTCAGCTTCCCGCTCTGCTGCCCGTCGCGGGCGACCTTCCTGACCGGCCAGTACGCACACAACAACGGCGTTCGCGACAACCACCCGCCGGCCGGCGGTTATCAGGCGCTCGACAAGCAGCGCACGCTGCCGGTCTGGCTCTCGCGCGCGGGGTATGAGACGGGCTTCGTCGGCAAGTACCTGAACGGCTACGGCGAGGGGGCCGCGATCCGTGAGGTGCCCCCCGGGTGGAGCGAGTGGTACGCGGTGCCGGGCCGCAACAAGCAGCGGGCCTTCGACTTCGACCTGAACGAGAACGGCGAGCTCGTCCACTACGACAGGCGCGGCGAGCGGCCCAACTACAAGACCAAGGTGCTCGCCGACAAGGCCGCCGGCTTCGTCCGCCGCAGGGCCCCCGGCGAGCGCCCGTTCTTCCTCTGGGTGGCGACCAACGGGCCCCACAAGGACTCGGGCCTGCCCGAGGACGCCGCGCGAAATCCCGAGCCGGCGCCGCGCGACCGCGGCCGCTTCGAGGGCCGGCGCGCGCCGCGCCGCACCGCGACCAACGAGTACGACGTCTCCGACAAGCCGCGTTCGGTGCGCGAGCTGCCCCTGCTCGGCCCGGAGGCCAACCGGCTGATCGACCGCTACTACGTGAGCCAGCTCGAGGCGGTGGCGAGCATCGACCGCCTCGTCGCCCGGCTGGCCAGGCGCCTGCGGAGGGCCGGCGAGCTCGAGGACACCCTGTTCATCTTCACCACCGACAACGGGCTGCTGCTCGGCGAGCACCGCCTCGAGGGCAAATCGCGTCCCTACGAGGAGGCGATCCACGTGCCGCTGCTGGTCCGCGGCCCCGGCTTCGCGCGCGGCGAGCACGACACGCGCCTGGTCTCCAACGTCGACCTCGCGCCGACCATCCTCGACGCCACCGGGGCGACCCCCGACCTGACCGTCGACGGACGCTCGATCCGCCCCGGCGCCGGCGGCCCCCGACGGCGCGGGGTGCTGCTCGAGGTCTTCGAGCGAAACCAGTCGTTCACCGGTCTGCGCACCCCGCGCTACACCTACGCCGAGTACGAGGACGGCGAGCGCGAGCTCTACGACCTGCGCCGCGACCCCGAGGAGCTCGACAACCTCGCCCGCGACAGGCGTTACGAGGGCGTTCGCCGGCGCCTCGCCGCCCGGCTCGCCGCACTGCGCGATTGCGCCGGGCCGAGCGAGTGCGGCTGAGGTCACTCCGACAGCGCGGCGAAGTCCGGCCACCCAGGTTTGGACGCTCGGATAGACGATCGGTCGGCGCCGCCGCGTAGGGTTGCCGTCGGAGAACGACCCAGATCATCGGACGGGCTGCGCCGGAGCGGGCCGTCATTGGCCAGGAGGCGAAAGGCAAGGATGGCGAGAATTCGCACGCAGAACGTGAGCGCGGCCCAGTGGAGCTCGAATGGTGAGGCCCTCGGAACGGTCGACCTGACCGAGGCTCGAAACAACCCGTTTGGCGAGAACGTCTTCTCCGCCTCGGTCCAGAGGGATTGCCTCTCCAGCGACGCGTTCAGGATGCTGCAGTCGACGCTCGAGACCGGGGAGGCGATCGACCCCGCGCTCGCCGACGAGGTCGCCGCGGCGATGAAGGAGTGGGCGCTGGCGCGCGGCGCGACCCACTACACGCACGTCTTCCAGCCGCTCACCGGGCTGACCGCCGAGAAGCACGACTCGTTCTTCGCGCCCAACGGCGAGGGTGGAGCGGTCGCCGACTTCTCGGGCAAGGAGCTGATCCAGGGCGAGCCCGACGCCTCCTCGTTTCCGACCGGGGGCATCCGCGCCACCTTCGAGGCGCGCGGGTACACCGCCTGGGACCCGACCAGCCCCGCGTTCATCCTCGAGAACCCCAACGGCGCGCTGCTCTGCATCCCGACCGCGTTCGCCTCCTGGACCGGCGAGGCGCTGGACGCGAAGATCCCGCTGCTGCGCTCGATGGACGCGCTCTCGAGGTCGGCGATCCGCGCCCTGCGGATCCTCGGCGACACGGAGGCCCAGCGCGTGTTCACGACGGTGGGCCCCGAGCAGGAGTACTTCCTGATCGACGAGCAGTACTTCTTCGAGCGCCCCGACCTGGTGACCACCGGGCGGACGCTGTTCGGCGCCCAGCCGGCCAAGGGCCACGAGCTCGACGATCACTACTTCGGCTCGATCCCCGAGCGCGTGCTCGCCTGCATGATGGACACCGAGACCGAGCTGCGAAAGCTCGGCGTCCCCGTCAAGACCCGCCACAACGAGGTCGCCCCCGGGCAGTACGAGATCGCGCCGATCTTCGAGAACTCGAACGTCGGCTCGGACCACCAGCAGCTGACCATGCAGGTGATGCAGTCGGTCGCGCGCAAGTACGGCCTCGTCTGTCTGCTGCACGAGAAGCCGTTCGCCGGGGTCAACGGCTCGGGCAAGCACAACAACTGGTCGATGGCCACCGACGGCGGCCACAACCTGATGGACCCCGGCGACACCCCGGCGGAGAACATCAACTTCCTGTTCTTCTGCGCCGCCGTGATCCAGGCGGTCAACAAGCACCAGGGCCTGCTCCGGGCCTCGGTCGCCAACCTCGGCCAGGATCACCGCCTGGGCGCCAACGAGGCGCCGCCGGCGATCATCTCGATCTTCCTCGGCGCCGAGCTCGACAAGGTGTTCGAGGCGATCGAGTCGGGCCAGGGCGACCCGAGCACGCCCGGGTCGTTCCTCGAGCTCGGCGCGTCGATGCTGCCCCGCCTGCCGATGCACGGGGGCGATCGCAACCGGACCTCCCCGTTCGCCTTCACCGGCAACAAGTTCGAGTTCCGGGCGCTCGGGTCGAGCATGTCGCTCGCCTTCCCTAATACGGTGCTGAACACGATCGTCGCCGAGGCGATCGACGACCTCGCCGACCGGATCGAGCAACGGCTCGAGGCCGGCGACGGCGTCCCCGAGGCGGTCGCGGCGGTGGTCCGCGAGTCCTATGCCGACAACCGGCAGGTCTGCTTCGGCGGCGACAACTACGACGAGGCCTGGCACGCGGAGGCCGAGCGGCGCGGGCTGAAGAACCTGCGCACCACGCCCGACGCGCTGCCCGAGATCCTCGCCGCGCAGACGATCGCCGCCTTCGACGCCTACGGCGTGCTCTCCGAGCGCGAGCTCGAGTCGCGCTACGAGGTCTGGCTCGAGCAGTACGTGATCGGGGCCAACATCGAGGCCGAGACGACGGCGAACATCGCCCGTACGATGCTGCTGCCCGCCGCGCTGCGCTACCTGGCGCTCGCCGACTCGGCCGAGGTCGGCGCGATCGCGAGCCAGGTCAGGCCGCTGGTCGACGAGCTGCTGAGCGCGATCGACGCCCTCGACGACGCCAACCTCTACCCCGACGGGGTCGAGGGCCTCGAGCTCGCGCGCTACGCGCGCGACAGCCAGCTCGTGGCGACGGCCTCGGTGCGCGAGACCGCCGACAGGCTCGAGCGGATCGTCGCCGACGACCTCTGGCCGCTGCCCAAGTACTCCGAGATCCTGTTCGTCAGGTAGCCGGCGGAGCGGCGCGGCCCTCCAGCGACGCAGGTTCCCGCGGCGCGGGGACCCGGCGGCGCGGTCCGCCGGCCCGCCGGCGCGACGAGTTGTTCTCGCATAGCGAGAGGAAGCCGTCGACCTTGGCCTCCGAAGGTGACGTTTACGTTAAGATGTAGTTCACGGGCCGAGTAGCAACAGCATCTGGGTCTCGCCGCCGGATGGGGGTGGACGCCGACCACCACAATTACAAGTGGTGGGCGCTCTCCTGCACGAGCCTCGGGATGCTGCTCGCGACGATCAACTCGGGGACCCTGATCATCGCCCTGCCCGATCTCGAGCGGGCGCTCGGCACCACCCTGCTGCAGCTCGTCTGGGTGATCCTCGCCTACATGATCGCCTCCACGGTGCTCGTGCTCACCGCCGGGCGGCTCTCCGACCTGTTCGGCCGCAAGCAGGCCTACGTCGGCGGCTTCCTGATCTTCTCGGCCGCCTCGCTGGGCGCCGGCTTCGCCGCCGACGGCACCCAGCTCATCCTGTGGCGCATCCTGCAGGGGATCGGCGGCGCCTTCCTGTTCGCCAACTCCGCCGCCCTGGTCACCGACGCCTTCCCCAAGCGTCAGCTCGGGCTGGCGATGGGCACCAACACGATGGTCGCCGCCGTCGGCCTGGTGATCGGCCCGGTGCTCGGCGGCGTGCTCGTCTCGATCTCGTGGCAATGGGTGTTCTGGTTCAACCTCCCACTGGGCCTGATCGGCGCCGTCTGGGGCGCGCTGGTGCTCCGCGAGCTCGCCAAGCCCGACACCGCGCGCGGCCTCGACCTGCTCGGGACGACCCTCTTCGTCACCGGGCTGACCGGGCTCGTGCTCGGGGTCTCGAAGGGCGGGCTGGCGAGCTGGGACGACCCGGTCGTGATCGCGGGGTTGATCGCCGCCGCGATCCTCCTCCCCGCCTTCGTGCTCGTCGAGCATCTCGGTAGGGCGCCGATGCTAGACCTGGCGATCTTCCGCAACCGGCTGTTCGCGGCGGCGACCGGCGCCGCGTTCATCAACGGCCTCTCGCGCTTCGCGCTCATGTTCATCTTCGTCTTCTACTTCCAGGGCGTGAAGGGCGACGACCCGATCACCGCCGGGATCAAGCTCGCGCCGCTGGCGATCGGGATGTTGATCGCCTCGCCGCTGGCCGGGCTGTGGGCCGATCGGCGCGGCTCGCGGGCGCTCGCCTGCGCGGGCATGCTGGTCACCGCCGGCGGCCTCGCGCTGATGACCACGCTCGAGCCGGGCAGCGCCTACTGGCAGAGCTCGCTGTGGCTGTTGGTGGTCGGGATCGGCTCGGGGATGTTCAACTCGCCGAACACGGCGGCGATGATGGGCACGGTCCCCGAGCACCGCCGCGGGATCGCCGCCGGCGCGCGGACGATGCTGCAGAACACCGGGGCGGTGATCTCGATCGCCTTCGTGCTCGCGATCGTCACCGCCGCGGTGCCCAAGGACGTGCTGCTGAGCATCTTCTCCGGCCTCACCGAGAGCCTCTCGGCGAGCGCCCTGGCGCCCTTCGTCCACAACATGCACGTCGCGCTCTGGGTCCTGGCGATCACCTCGCTGATCGGAGCCGGCGTCAGCCTGCTGCGCCCGCGCCACGTCGGCCACGCCGACGAGGAGCCCGCGCAGCGCGAGCCCGCCCCGGGGCTCTCGCAGGAGGCGCCGGCGTGACGCGGAGTCCGAGGGGACGAAGCGGAACCCCGCCGCTGTTGAGGCGGCTCACATGACCCCGCGGCGCCCGCTGCGAATCGGGGAGGTCGCCGAGCTGACCGGCACCACCCCGCGGACGATCCGCTACTACGAGGAGCTCGGGCTGCTCCCCAACGCGCCCGAGCGCGAGCCCGGCGCCCACCGAACCTACGAGCCCGAGGACGCCGAGCGCCTGCGCGAGCTGCTCGAGCTCAAGAGCCTGCTCGGGATCACGCTCGACGAGCTGCGCGAGCTCGCGGCCGCCGAGACCGCCCGGTCGGCGCTGCGCCGCGAGTGGCACGGCGGGATCGACGACCCGGCCCGCCGCCGCGAGGCGATCGGCGAGGCGCTCCACCACGTCGCCCGCCAGCTCGACCTGGTCCGCCGCCGCCGCGACGCGATCGCCGAGCTCGAGGCGGAGCTGGTGACCAAGCGCCGCCGCCTGCGCGCGCTCATGCGCGAGCTCGAGGGCGACCCGGCTGCGACGGGCTGACCCCGCAACTGGTCTAGACCAGTGTGGTAGCTTTCGCGCGGGGACGAGGGAAGGAGAGCTTCAGATGTTCGAGCGCGGTGCGTGGGGGTCGGGATTGCTGGCGGTCGCGGTCGCCGTGGTGGCGGCCCTGCTGGTGGCCGGCTGCGGGGGCGACGACGACGAGTCCGGGAGCGGCGGCGACGCCGAGACGGTGGCGCTGCTGCTCCCGGAGAGCAAGACGACCCGCTATGAGGAGCAGGACCGCCCCAACTTCGAGCAGAAGCTCGACGAGCTGTGCCCGGACTGCGAGCTCTTCTACGCGAACGCCGACCAGGACGCCGCCAAGCAGCAGCAGCAGGCGGAGGCGGCGATCACCGAGGGCGCCAAGGTGCTGGTCCTCGACGCCGTCGACGTCGAGGCGGCCGGGGCGATCGTCGAGCGCGCCAAGCAGGCCGGGATCCCGGTCGTCTCCTACGGGCGCCTGGTCTCCGACGCGGACCTCGACTACTACGTCTCGATCGACCCGTTCGAGGTCGGCCAGCAGCAGGCCGAGTACCTGCTCGACACGCTCGACGAGCAGGGCATGTCCGATCCGCGGATCGTGATGATCAACGGCTCCCCCACCGACAGCAACTCCAAGCCCTACAAGGACGGGGCGCTGGAAGTCTTCGACAAGCGCGGAGCGGAGGTCGTGCAGAGCTACGACACTCCCGACTGGAGCCCCGACAAGGCCCAGCAGGAGATGGAGCAGGCGATCACCGCGCTCGGCGACGACGGCTTCGACGCCGTCTACGTCGCCAACGACGGCATGGCGAGCGGCGCGATCGCGGCCCTGAAGGGCAACGGCATCGATCCGGCGACCCGCCCGGTGACCGGCCAGGACGCCGAGCTGAGCGCGGTCCAGCGGATCCTCACCGGTGAGCAGCTGATGACCGTCTACCAGCCGATCAAGGACATCGCCGGGACCTCGGCCGAGCTCGCCGTGCCCCTGGCTCGGGGCGAGGAGCCGCCGGCCGACCTCGCACCCGACAAGGTCGACAACGGCGCCGAGCAGGTGCCCTCGGCGCTCCTCGACACGATCGCGATCGACGCGGACAACATCAACGTGATGGTCGACGACGGCTTCCTCGACGTCGCCGAGATCTGCGCCGGCCGGTACGAGAAGCCCTGCCAGGAGGCTGGGCTGGGGTGACGGCCAAGGGCCGCGGCGGCGCCGCCCCGCGGCTGCCGAGGCGACTCGCCGGGGGCCGCCCGAAGGGCGAGCAGCTGCGCGAGATCCTCGAGGGGCTGGCGTCGTCGCTGCCGCCGGGCAGCGCCCTGCCCTCCGAGCGCGAGCTGGCCGATCGCTACGGCGTCGCGCGGATGACCGTTCGCGGCGAGATCGATCGGCTGACCGGCGAGGGGCTCACCTACCGTCAGCACGGTCGCGGCACGTTCGTCGCCGCGCCGCGCGTCGCGCAGGCGGTGGCGCTGACCTCGTTCACCGAGGACATGCGCAGCCGCGGGATGGAGCCGAGCTCGCAGGTGCTCGACCAGGAGCTGGTCGAGGCGAGCTCAATCCTCGCGGCAAGGCTCGAGATCGGCCCGAGCGCGCCGACGATGCGCCTCGATCGCGTTCGGACGGCCGACGGGATCGCGATGGCCTTCGAGCGCGCCTACCTGCCCGCCGCGCGCTTCGCGGGGATCGAGTCGACCGACTTCTCGCGGGCGTCGCTGTTCGAGCTGCTCGCCGAGCGCTGGGGTGTCGTCCTGCGCGACGCCGACCAGCGAGTGGTAGCCACCGCGATCGAGGGCGAGCAGGCGGCGCTGCTCGAGGTCGCCGAGGGCGAGCCCGGGCTGCGGTTTCAGACCCTGACCAGGGACGCCCATGGGGCGCCGGTCTACTACGCGATCAGCCTCTACCGCGGCGACCGCTACGAGATCGACCTGCGCCAGGTGCGCGGCGACGGCCGCGCCCGGGCGTGAGCCGCGCCGGCGCGGGTATGGCCGCCGACATGGCGGCCCAGCCCGCAACGCTGGCGGCGCTGGTCGACGCCCGCGCGCGGATCGTGGGTTCGCTGCGCTCGACCCTGCGCCCACCCCCGGCGGGCGCCGTGATCGTCGGCCGTGGCTCCTCGGACTACGCCGCCGTCTTCGGCCGCTACGCGCTCGAGGCCGCGATCGGCCGGCCGGTGGCGCTCGCGGCGCCCAGCCTGACGACGCTCTACGACGTCGAGCTCGACCTGCGCGGCTGGCTGGCCGTCGGCGTCAGTCAGTCCGGGCGCACCCCCGAGGTCGCGGCCGTGCTCTCCGCCTACGCCGACGCCGGGGCGCGCACGGTGGCGATCACCAACGAGCGCGAGAGCCCGCTGGCCCGAGCCGCCGACGCCGTCGTCGAGCTCGGAGCCGGGGTCGAGGCGGCGGTGCCGGCGACCAAGACGTTCACGGCCGAGCTCGTCGCCTTCGCCCTGATCGCCGAGGCGCTCGGCCGAACGGGGTTGATGGCGAGCGCGTGGAGCGCGCTCCCGGACGCCGTGGCCCGGCTGCTGGCCGATCCCGAGCCGGCCGAGCTCGCCGCCGCCCGGCTGGCCGATGCCGCGGGGCTCGCCTGCGTGGCGCGAGGCCATCTGCTCTGCATCGCGCTCGAGGCCGCGTTCAAGCTGCGCGAGGCGGCCGGGCTGCGGGCCGAGGGCTGGTCGGCGGCCGACTTCCGCCACGGCCCGGTGACGGTCGCGGGCGCCGACCTGCCGCTGCTCGCGGTCAGCGCTGCGGGTCCCGCCGCGGCCGACGTCGCCGAGCTCGCCGACCGGCTCGAGCGCACCGGCACCCCGGTCCTGCGCCTGAGCCCGAGCGCGATCGCCGACCTGCCGCTCGACCCCAGCCTGCCCGAGCCCCTGGCGACCGTGCCCGCCGCGGTCCGCGCCCAGCAGCTCGCCCTCGCCCTGGCCCTGCGCCGGGGCGTCAACCCCGATCGGCCGCCGGGGCTGAGCAAGGTCACGCCGACCGCATAGCGGCCGATCAGCCGGTGGCCGATGCCGCGGCGCCCCTGATCAGCCGGCGGCGAACGCCTCGGCGCCGCCGATCAGCGTCCGCCTCACCCGCAGCTCGTCGTCGAGGACGACGAGGTGGGCCGGGGCGCCGGGTGCAATCGCGCCCAGGTCCGCCCGGCGCAGCAGGCGGGCCGGGGCGCCCGATGCGGCGCGCAGCGCCTGCGCCGGCGGCGCCCCGCCGGCGACCAGGTTGCGGACCGCCCGGTCCATGGTCAGCACGCTGCCGGCGAGCGTCCCGTCGGCGAGGCGCACGGCTCCGTCGGCGACGCGCACCGGCCGATCGGCGAGCCGGTAGTCACCGGGGGCCGCCATCGCCGCCTCGACCGCGTCGGTGACCAGGCAGTAGCGGTCCCGCGCCGCGAGGAAGGTCCCGTAGGCCGCGTCCGGCGCCAGGTGGACCCCGTCGACGATCGCCTCGACGAACACGTCCGGCCGCACGATCGCGGCGCCCGCCAGGCCGGGATCCCGCGGCTGCCAGCGCCGGTGGGCGTTGAAGATGTGGGTGATCGCCCGCGCGCCGCGGTCGAAGGCGGCGTGGGCGGCGCTCGAGTCGGCGTCGGAGTGTCCGATCGAAACCGCCACGCCGGCCGCGACCAGGCGATCGACCAGGTCCAGGCCGCCCGGCAGCTCCGGGGCCAGGGTGAGCATCGTCACCGGCCCCTGCTCGCACAGGCTCGCCGCCAGGCCCGGGTCGGGCGCCAGCAGGTGCGCGGGGTCGTGGGCGCCGGCCCACTGCGGCGCTAGGAACGGGCCCTCGAGGTGGACCCCGGCTAGGCGCGGCAGGCCGGCGCCGTCGAGCTCGACTCGAGCGGCGCTCGCGGTCGCGAGCGCGGGCGCGTAGCCGTCGACGGGCGCCGAGACGAAGGTCGGCTGGAAGGCGATCACCCCCGTGCTCGCCAGCGCCTCGGCGGCGCGCCGATACCCGCCCGGGTCGGCGGTCCAGAAGTCGACCCCGGCGACGCCGTTGATGTGCAGGTCGACGAACCCCGGCGCGGCGATCCCGACGCGCCCGGCGGGCGTCACGCCCACCTCACGGACCTCGCCGTCCTCGATCCTCAGGTCGCCCTCGACCAGGTCGCCGTCGATCAGGGCCGCGCGCACACCCAGCCGCACCGGCCTGCTCCTACCGCTGGTCGAGGACGGCCGCCATCGCGGCGAGGATATCCGCCGCCGGTTCCACGGTTCGGTCGCCCGCCCGCCCAGAAACCGACCACGCCGGGCCGAACTCCACCGCCTGACGGTGGAATTCAGCCCGGCACGGGCCCGGCGGCGCTCGCGCGGCCGCCCGCCGGCCGGCCGCCGCCGCGCGGCTACAGGCCGTCGAGGAACCGCGCGGCGACCGGGGCCGCGTACTCGCCCCCGGAGGGCCGGTCCTCGACCAGGACCGCAACCGCGACGTCGTCGCGGCCCGCGATGAACCAGGCGTGCGTGCGAGGCGGGTCACCGGAGCCGTACTCGGCGGTGCCGCTCTTTCCGATCGGCTCGCCGGCGACCCCCGCGAGCGCGGTCCCGGTGCCCGAGGTGACGACGTCGCGCATCATCGAGCGCAGCTCGTCCAGCTCGCCCCGGGGCAGCGGCGGTCCCGCCTCGCGCGGGTCGCCGGCGAGCACCCGGGGCGCGTGCCAGCGCCCGTCCACGACCGTCGCCGCGACGCCCGCCATCGCCAGCGGGCTGACCAGGATCCGGCCCTGGCCGATCATCTCGGCCGCCCGCTCCGTCGCGTCGGCGGGCGCGGGAACCTCGCCCGAGAAGGCCGGGACGCCGAGCGCGTATTCGCGCCCGATGCCGAACCGCCTCCCGGCCGGGGCGAAGTCGCTCGGGGCCAGGCGGTCGGCGAGCGAGACGAAGGCCGTGTTGCACGACTCGGCGAAATCGCGCCGAAATGGCACCGCCCCGGCCGCGCCGCCCTCGAAGTTGCGAAACGAGCGTCCGCCGGCGGTGATCGTCGGCGGGCAGTCGACGGTCTCGTCGGGGTCGAGCCGGCCGCGAGCAGCGCCTCGGTCGAGACCACCTTGAAGGTCGAGCCCGGCGGGTAGCGCCCCTCGAAGGCGCGGTTGAAGGCGTCATCGACCGGCCGGCTGGCGGCGGCGAGCACGTCCCCGCTCGAGGGCTCGACCGCGACCAGCGCCTCGACCTCGCGGGTGTCGCCGAGCGCCCGCTCGGCGGCGACCTGGGCGGCGCCGTCGAGCGTGATGCGAAGCGGCCGGCCGCGCTCGCCCTCGACCCGCATCAGGGTGTCGACCGGCGAGCCGTCGGCGAGGCGGGTGATCACGCTGCGCCGCGGCGTCCCGGCGAGCCGGCGCTCATAGGCCGCCTCGAGCCCCGACTGGCCGACGTTGTCGCCGACCGCGTAGGGATCGCCGAGCTCGCCGAGCTGCTCGGCGGTGATCGGGCCGACGGTCCCGAGCAGAGCGCGGGCGAACTCCCTGGTCGGCGCGAGCGGCAGCTCGCGGGCGCCGAACTCGATCCCGCGGATCGGGTTGAGCAGCTGGCGCACGCGGCCGTACTCCTCGGCGCGCAGGGTGATCGCCGGGACGAAGTTGTCCTCGTCGGCGGCGGCGCGGATCGAGCGGCGCAGCGCAGCCGCGTCAGCCCCGGTGCTGTCGGCGATCGCCGCGACGGCGGCGGCCGGCTCGCGGAGCTTCGCCGGGATCACCCCGATCTCGACCACCGGCCGCGCGATGACCAGCTTCGAGCCCTCGCGGTCGACGATCGGCGCCCGCTCGAAGAACGAGCGGTCGGTGCCCAGGCGGGTGCCGGGCGAGTCGAGGTCGGGGTGGACCACGTCGTCGGCCCAGCGCAGGCGCCAGTCATCGCCCTCCGCGACGAGCCGGAGCTCGGGGTTCTCGTAGGAGAACTCGCCGATCCCGGGAACCTGCCAGCTCATCGAGACGGTCGCGCTCGCCCGCTCGCCGGACTCGTCGAGCTCGGCCACCGAGGCGTCGAGCGCGGCGCCGTCGAGGCCGTCGACGTTGGCCTCGAGGGCCTCGGAGACGGCGGCGGGATCGCCGTCGGTGAGCCTCGCCGCGGCCTCGTAGTCGCGCGCCTCATACGCGCTCAGGAAGCGGTCGAGCGTCGACTCGGCCGGCGAGTCGCCGCGCAGCAGCAGCCAGCCGAGCACCGCGACCGCGACCACCACGACCCCGCCGGCGGCGGCGAGGCGGCGTCCGCGTGCGCTCAACTACCGGGCCCCGCGGCGCCGCCGGCGCGGGTCGGTGAGCGCCGGCGCCTGATAGCCGCCGTCGCGGTGGTTGAGGTTGACGCCCGGGGGAACGATCTCGTCGATGCCGTCGAGCACCTCCGTGCTCAGCCGCAGCTCCGCCGCCGGGAGCTGGCTCTCGAGCTGCTCCATCGTCCGCGGGCCGATGATCGGCGCGCTGATCGCGGGGTGCTCGAGGCAGAAGGCGAGCGCCATCTCGATCAGCGAGATGCCCGCGGACTCGGCCAGCTCGGCGAGCGCGTCGGCGGCCTCGAGCTTGCGCTGGTTGCCGGGCAGGGACATGTCGTAGCGCTCGGGGACCAGCTGCGTGCGGCGGCTCTCTGGCACGTCGCGGCCCTTGCGGTAACGGCCGGTGAGCCAGCCGCCGCCCAGCGGGCTCCACGGCATCACCCCGATGCCGAATCGCTCGCAGGTCGGCAGCAGCTCGGCCTCGACCCCGCGGACCAGCAGTGAGTACGGTGGCTGCTCGGTGACGAAGCGCTCGCGCCCGCGGCGCTCGGCGACCCATTGCGCCTCGACCACCGCCGAGGGCGGAAAGGTCGAGGAGCCGATATAACGGACCTTGCCCTGGCGGACCAGGTCGCTGAGCGCGCCGAGCGTCTCGTCGATGTCGGTGTCGGGCTCGGGCCGGTGGATCTGGTAGAGGTCGATGTGGTCGGTGCGCAGCCGCCGCAGGCTGTTCTCGACCTCGCGGACGATCCAGCGCCGCGAGTTGCCGTACTGGTTCGGGTCGTCGTCGTCCATCCGACCGTGCACCTTGGTCGCGAGCACGACCGAGTCGCGCCGGCCGTCGGCGAGCGCCTTGCCGACGATCTCCTCGGACTCGCCGCGCGAGTAGACGTCGGCGGTGTCGATGAAGTTGATCCCGGCGTCGAGCGCCGCGTGGATGATCCGGATCGACTCGTCGTGGTCGGGCTCGCCCCAGGGGCCGAACATCATCGCCCCCAGGCAGAGGGGGCTGACCTCGACGCCCGTGCGCCCGAGCGGCCTGGTCTGCATCGGGCGATTGTAGGAAACCGGCGCACCCGGGCCGGCGGGGCGAGGCGCCGACCGGCCGCGCCGGTCGGGGCGCGAAAGGTGCAACCCTCTCGGCATGCCCGAAATGCATCGGATCAGCCGCTTCGGCCTCGTCAACGCCTACCTGGTCGCCGAGGAGGACGGCCTCACCGTGATCGACACGATGCTGCCCCGCTCCGCCGGCAAGGTGATCGCCGCGGCCGGGGCCCGGGGCGCCCCGATCGTGCGCATCGTGCTCACCCACGCGCACGGCGACCACGTCGGCTCGCTCGACGAGCTCAAGGGCCGCCTGCCCGACGCCGAGGTGATCATCTCGGCCCGCGACGCCCGCCTGCTCGCCAAGGACATGAGCCTCGACCCCGGCGAGCCGCGCGACAAGCTTCGCGGCAGCTACCCGGGCACCGAGACGCTGCCCGACCGCACGGTCGAGCCGGGCGAGCGGATCGGCTCGCTCGAGGTCGTCGCGTCCCCCGGGCACACCCCGGGTCACGTCGCGCTCCTCGACACCCGCGACCGGTCGCTCTACTGCGGCGACGCCTACACGACCCTTGGCGGGGTCGCGACGCCGGCGAAGGTCAACCCGTTGTTCCCGCTCGTCTACATGGCCACATGGCATCGCCCGACCGCGCTGGACAGCGCCCGGGCGCTGCGCGCGCTCGAGCCCGCCCGCCTGGCGGCCGGGCACGGCAAGGTGGTCGAGTCCCCGGCCGCGGCGATGGACGCCGCGATCGCGAGGGCCGCGTAGCGAGTGGGCCGGGCGGCGGGCGGCTGACCGCACGATGCGCGCCGGGCTCCGGATCGTCGGCGGGCTGGCGATCGCGTTGACGCTGGCGCTGGCCGGCTGCGGCGACGCGGCGGATGGCCCGCCGCCGCCCAGCGGTCCGCTGGCCGAGGCCTTCGGCGATCTCGGGGGAGGCGGGGCGAACGGCTCGCTCGGGGTCGGCTGGGTCGAGCCCCGGCTGGCCAAGCAGGCCGGCGTCGGCACCGCGTTGATCTCCGACGCATTGGGGCCGAACGCGGGCAGCGTGGTCGAGGCGGCTCCGATCCTTCGTCGCCGCTTCGGCTTCGATCCGCTGGCGGCCGAGCGCTTGATGTCGGTGGGCGGTTCCTACGCCTTCGGCCTGCGCCTCGACGGAGTCGACGGCCGGCGGCTCGCCCGGGCGCTGGTCAGGGACGGTGGGCGTGCGCGACCGACCGACGAGGTCGACCTGGTCGACATCGGCGACTACGCCGTGGTCCCCACGGCGCTGCTTCGGTCCGACGTCCTCGGCCTCGGGGCCCGCGACGCCTTCGACCGCGACCTGAGCGTGCTGGCGATGTCAGGCCGCGCGCGCGCCGCGCTGCTCGGTCGCGGCGATCGCCTGCTCGACGAGCCGATCTACCGCGCCGCGGCCGACTGCCTGGGGGATGTGGTCGCCGCCCGGTTGGTCCCCGACAGGCTCCTGCTCTCGACCGAGCTCGGGATCGACCTGGTGGGCATGGGCGTCGGTCCCGAGGGGGAGGTGCTCTGCGTTCTCGGCGGCACGGAGGAGCGTGCCGGCCAGATCGCCGCCGCCCTCGAGGACTCGCTCGCTCCGGGCGCCCGCGAGCCGCGCACCGGCACGCCGATCGGCGACTCGGTGGCCGCGGTCGAGGTCACGACCAAGACCTATGACGGAGTCGAGGTCGTGCGGGCCGAGCTGACCCCGGTCGCCGGCCAGCCGCCCGGCTTCCTGTTCGGGACCGTCGCGCGCGGCAGCCTGGTCCCGCTGATCAACGGAAGCTGAGCCCGGGGCCTGACATCACGACGGAGTGTCGCCGACCCGGGCCCGGGCCGG
The DNA here is from genome assembly GCA_009379895.1 of Solirubrobacterales bacterium. Taxonomy (GTDB): domain Bacteria; phylum Actinomycetota; class Thermoleophilia; order Solirubrobacterales; family 70-9; genus WHSW01. Next base: position 8,725 of record WHSW01000021.1, on the reverse strand, counting down.
TGCCCGGGGTCGGACGCGACTCCGTCCCGGGCACCGGATAGTGTGCCGCGTCTTGAGTCGGGGAGGGAGCAAGAACCTCGTTCTCGCGGCGATGATCTTCGCCGTCGCGATGACGTTCATCGATCAGACGATCGTCTCGATCGCGATCCCCGAGGTGCAGAAGGACCTCGGGCTCTCCTCGACCGGCGTGCAGTGGGTGATCAACGGCTACCTGCTCTCGCTCTCGGCCCTGTTCGCCTTCGGCGGCCGACTCGCAGACATCGCCGGGCACCGGCGCATGGTCGTGATCGGGGTCGTCATCTTCGCGACGGCCTCGGCGCTCTGCGGCGCGACGCCCACCGGCGACGCCGCGGAGGCGTGGATCATCGTCTTTCGGATCATCCAGGGCGCCGGCGCGGCGCTCATGTTCCCCGCCGCCCTGGCGATCGTCATCGGCGCCTTCCCGGTCAACGAGCGGGGCAAGGCGATGGCGATCTTCTTCGCGGTCGCCGGCGGGCTGACCTCGGTCGGCCCGATCGCGGGCGGTTACCTGACCGAGATCGACTGGCGGGCGATCTTCTGGGTCAACATCCCGGTCGCGCTGATCGCCCTGCTGTTGACCTGGCGCGCGAAGCCGGCCAACGAGCCCCGGCCGGCGCCGATCGACTACCGCGGCACGCTGCTGATCTGCGGGGGCATGGGCCTGGCGGTCCTCGGGCTGCAGCAGTCGGCGACCTGGGGCTGGGGCAGCGTGGCGACCTGGGGCTGCATCGTGGTTGGGCTCGCGCTGCTCGCGGCGTTCGTGGTCAACCAGCTGCGCGTCGCCAACCCGCTGATCCGGGTGCGGATCTTCCAGGACCGCGCCTTCGCGATGGAGAACGTCGTCCTCTTCCTGCTCATGATCCCGTTCATCCCGCTGTTCTTCTTCGCCAGCGTCTATTCGCAGGTCTCGCTCGATTACGACGCCTCCAACGCCGGCCTCTACCTGCTGATCTTCTTCGCCGGCTTCGCCGTCGCCTCGCAGATCGGTGGCCGGATCCTCGACGCGCGCGGCGCGCGCCCGTCGGTGGTCCTCGGCTGCGCTGTGGCCGCCGTCGGCTTCGCGCTCTGGGCGCACCAGCTCCCGGATCTCGAGCTGAACTCGCAATGGCCGTGGATCGTGCTCACCGGAGCCGGCATCGGTCTCATCCTCGGCCCCGCCAACACCGACGCGATCAACCGCGCGCCCCGGACCAGCTACGGCGAGGCGACCGGGATCACGCAAACGGTCCGCAACTTCGGCTCCAGCCTCGGCCTGGCCGTCATGGGCTCGGTCCTGATCCTGCAGAACAAGGCGAACATCGAGGACTCCTTCGACCAGCTCGGTATCTCGCGGGACAAGGCCGACGCGGTCGCCGACTCGCTCTCCCAGGGAGGGTCGGGGACCGGCGCGGTCGCCGAGAGCCTCGGCGGCAAGGCCAGGGACGCGTTCGCCCAAGTCCCGCACGACTACGCGCTCGCCTCGCGCACGGTCTTCTACATCATGGCCGGGGTGATGGCCCTCGCCTTCGTCGTCTCCCTGCTCGGCCTACCGGCCGGCAAGGTCGCCGACAAGGCCGAGGCCGACCCCGGCGACGACGAGGCACCCGGCGAGACCCCCGCAGCCGCGCCTGCGAGCTAACGGCCGCGCGCCCTAACGGCCGCGCGCCCAGGGCGGCGAGAGCCGAGCCGGGCAAGGAAGACTCGCGCTTCGCGCTCGCACCGCGCCGTCCGGGCGCTGGCGCGGCGTGCTTCGCACGCGAGCGACCGATGACGCCGCCAGGCGACGGCTATCGCCGTCCTACACGGATTCGAGCTTGCGGCGCGCCTTGACCACGGCGGGCACCGAGCAGCGCACGACCTTGGCGATCTCGCCGTTGGGCCGGTCGGGGTCGCGCTTGATCTCGAACTCGATCAGGGCCTGGACGCGGAGCTTGGCGCGGTCCTCGCGCGAGGTCCCCTCGGGCGCGTAGTCGTCAGCGCTCTCGGTCGCCAGCGCGCGCCGGCAGGCGAGGCAGTAGGTGAGCTCGCCCTTCTTCGTCCAGCCCGCCGGCGGGCCGCGACGCTCATGACCGGGCATCCAGCGGCTGATCACCCCGCAGCGGGCGCAGTGAAACTCGTGCGCCGAGCGGCTGCGGCGCGAGGCCTTCTTGTTGGCGGGACTCTTGGTGCCGGAACCGGCGGTCGAAGACATTTGCACTCCTTGCGAGCTGTGGAATCCGATGTCCGAGGGGCCCCTACGGCACTCACAGGCGCAAGAGGAACTGAGACTCGGGGCACCGCGGCCGTGTGGCGCGGTAGGGATACGGTAGCAGGCGCGGCCCCAAAAGCGCCATTTGCAGGCAGTTCGGTCGCTCTGCCACACTCATGGCGATGCCCGAGCACGCCCCGAAGCTGTCGGTCCTCGACCTCGCCGTGGTCGCCGACGATTCCAGCCCGGGGGCTGCGCTTCGCAACTCGATCGAGCTCGCCCGAACCGCCGAGCGGCTCGGCTTTCATCGCCACTGGGTCGCCGAGCACCACAACATGCCGGGCATCGCGAGCTCGGCGCCGGCGGTGCTCGCCGCGACCCTGGCGGCCGAGACCGAGACGATGCGGATCGGCTCGGGCGGGGTGATGCTCCCCAACCACGCCCCGCTCGTCGTCGCCGAGCAGTTCGGGATGCTCGAGGCGCTGCACCCCGGTCGGATCGACCTCGGCATCGGCCGCGCGCCGGGCACCGACCAGTTCACCGCCGCCGCCCTGCGGCGCTCGGCGAGCGCGCTCTCCGACGAGGACTTCCCGCGCGCGCTCGGCGAGCTGATCGGCTTCTTCACCGGCGCCTTCACCGACGGTCACCCCTACGCGCGGATCACGGCCGTCCCCGGCCTCGGCGACGTGCCCTCGATCTGGCTGCTCGGCTCGAGCGGCTACAGCGCCCAGCTCGCCGGGATGCTCGGTCTGCCGTTCTCCTTCGCCCACCACTTCTCCGCCCGCAACACGCTGCCCGCGCTCGAGCTGTACCGCTCGCACTTCCGGCCCTCCGAGACGCTCGACCGCCCGCACGCGATGGTCGCGGTGGCGGTGATCGCCGCGGCCGACGACGAGACCGCGCGCTGGCTCGCCGGGCCCTCGCGCCTCTCGATGGCACGGCTTCGCGCCGGGATGCCGGGGCGCTTTCCGAGCCCCGAGGAGGCCGCCGCGCACGAATGGACGCCCGCCGAGGAGCAGAGCATCGGCTCGTTCAGCGGCTCGGCCGTGATCGGCGGCCCCGAGACCGTGCGCGAGCGCCTCGCAGCACTCACCGAGCAGACCGCCGCCGACGAGCTGATGATCACGACGATGGTCCACGACCACTCCGACCGGATCCGCTCCTACGAGCTGGTCGCCGAGCTGTACGGGCTGGCGGCTACTCGTCCAGCGCCCCGGGCGGCAGCCAGCGGCGGCTGAGCGGCGCCGCGGTGACGCCGTGGACGACGATCGAGACGATCACGCAGGCGATCGCGGTCCAGGCGATCAGCCGCGCGTCGGCGGCCGAAAGCACCCCGGCGCCGACCGCGACCGCGACGTAGTAGAGCGAGCCGATCCCGCGCACCCCGAACCAGCCGACGAAGGCGCGCTCGCCAGCGGGCAGGTCGCTGCGCAGGAGCGCGATCAGGACCGAGATCGGGCGGATCAGGAGCAGCAGCGCCGGCACCAACAGCCAGCCGGTGACCCCGGGGGCGCCGAGCCCGTCGAGGGTCAGCATGCTGCCGAGCAGCAGGATCACGGCCAGCTCCCCGAACTTCTCGACCACCTCGGCGCCGTCGTGGACGGCTCGGTTGTGCTCATGGGTGCGCTCGTAGCGCCGGAAGGCGAGCCCGCCGACGAAGGCGGCGACGAACCCGTAGGCGCCCGCGATCTCGGTCAGCCCGTAGATCGCGAGCACGCTCGGGATCGCGAGCCAGCCGTCGAACGCTCCCGCCAGCAGGCGCCGATCGCGCAGCCGAACCGCCAGGCCGCCGAGCCCGAAGCCGACCACCCCGCCGATCGCCACCCCGACGACGATCGCGTAGAGCACGTCGGCGGCGAGCCAGTCGCCGAACCAGCCGCTGCCGCCCTGGTCGACCATGAACAGCCCCAGGAAGAGGAAGGGCAGGGCGAGCCCGTCGTTGAGCCCCGCCTCGCCGGTGACCGAGAAGTTGGGCTCGTGCTCGTTCTCCTCGCCGGGCGGCCCGACCCCGATGTCGCCGGCGAGCACCGGGTCGGTCGGGGTGAGGATCGCCCCCAGGACCACGGCCGCGCCGAGCGAGAGCCCGAGCACCTGGGTGCCGAACACGACCACGCCGGCGATCGTCAGCGGCATCGCGATCAACAGCAGCCGCCCGACCCCAGACCACGAGCGCCGGTCGAGCGGCCGGTCGAGCTTCAGCCCGGTGCCGAACAGGGCGATGATCACCGCCAGCTCGCTCAGGTGCTCAATCGGCTCCGCGTCGTCGATCGGATCGATCCAGTCGAGGTCGAGGAGCCCGATCGCGAGCGCCGCCCCGATCCCGAGCGCCAGGTAGATGATCGCGGCCGAGAAGGCGCGCTCGCGCTGGTGCGAGAGCGCCCCGATCGCCGCGAACACGGCGACGGCGCAGAACAGCAGGCCGACCGCGTAGGTGTCGGCGAACGAGAAGCCGCGCTCGGCGGCGAGCGGCGCCCAGCTCACGCGTGGCCGGCGCCCGGCCCCCGGTCGGCCCGCTCGTCGGGCTCCGCCTGCTCGCGGGTCGGGGCCGGCGCCTCGGGCAGCGCGGGTAGCGGCGCGGCGGGCGTCCGCGCGACCGTGAGCGCGAAGACGACCAGGCGGGCGGCCGACCCGAAGCGGCGCTCGTCGTCGTCGTCGGCGGGCAGCGCCCGCCCGGCGAGCTCGATCAGCTCGAGCACGGCGCCGCACAGCGGCGCCCGCGGGCCCTCCTCGACCGCGCAGGCGAGCCGCGCCAGGGCGAGCTGCTCGCGCGGGTCACCGCCGCTGACCATCGCCCCGACCGCGGTCACCAGGTGCGCGACGATCCGCTCGAGCAGCGGGTCGAGCGGCTCGGCCTCGCCGGCGCCCGCCGGGGCGCTCGCCGGCTCGGCCCCGGACAGGACGCGCTCGAGCTGCGCGCCGGCGATCAGCCGCAGCGCCTCGGGCCCGAGCCCGGCCTGCAGCGCGAAGCGCATGTGCAGGGTCGCCGCGGTCAGGGGCTGGGTGTAGGGCGAGTCGCTCGCCCAGAGGATCTGCCCGGGCGCAACGAGCTCGAAGAGGGCCATCATGTCGCCCGGGTTCCACCACGAGCTGTCGATGAACAGGTTCGGGTGCTCGGGCATCACCCGCCACAGCCAGGCGAGGTCAGAGACGGCGGCATGGGCGAGGATCAGCCGCGCGTCGGGGAACTCAGCCGCGAGCGCGACCGCGTCGCGCCCCAGCGCCGGGATCCCGCGGCCGGCGTGGATCAGGACCGCGAGGCGCCGCTCGGCGGCCAGCGCGACGACCTCGCGGACGGCCGGCTCGGCGAGCGTGAAGCCCTCGGCGCGGGGGTGGAGCTTGATCCCGCGGGCACCGGCGGCGAGCGCCCGCCTCGCCTCGGCCGGCGCGTCGTCGTGCGGGTCGACGCGGCAGAAGGCGACCAGTCGGCCCGCCGAGCCCTCGGCGGCGGCGATCACCGCGTCGTTGGCGGCGCGGTAGCCGTCGGGCTCGTGCATCGCGAAGGCGACCGCGCGGGCGCCGGCGCGGTCGAGCCCCGCGAGCAGCTCCTCGGGGGTCTGGCTGTAGCCGTCCGGGTCGTTGCTGCCCAGGTGGGTATGGGCGTCGAAGAGCGCCAGCGGGCCGGTCTCGGCGACCAGCGCCTCCCACCAGGGGCGCATGAGCCGATCGGGCGGGTCGATCACGAGCGCAGGCTATCGGCGCGCTCAGCGGCCGACGGTCGCGGCCATCCGCCCGACCGCGTCGGCGAGCAGCGCCGGGCTGGTGGCGTAGTTGAGCCGCACGAAGCCGCGCCCCTGGGCGCCGAACTGCGGGCCGCCGCTGAGCGCCACCCGGCCGCGCTCGAGGAAGGCCTCGGCCGGATCGTCGCCGAGCCCGAGCGCCGAGCAGTCGAGCCAGGCGAGATAGCCCGCCGCCGGCCGCGCGCAGCGGACCTCGGGCAGGCGCTCGGCGAGCAGCTCGGCGAGCAGGTCGCGGTTCGAGTCGAGCAGCTCGAGCACCGCGTCGAGCCAGGCGTCGCCGCGCTCGAAGGCGGCGACCGAGGCGATCACCCCGAGGTGCCCGCAATGGCCGGCGCCGGCCGGAAGCCGCTCGAGCGCGGCGCGCGCCGGCGCGCCGGCGGTGACCGCGAGCGCGCACTTCAGGCCGGCGACGTTGAAGGCCTTCGAGGCCGAGGTGAGCACGATCCCGCGCTCGGATGCCGCGTCAGAGACGCTCGTGAAGGCGACGTGCTCGGCGCCCGCGAGCACCAGCGGGCCGTGGATCTCGTCGGCGAGCACCCACGCCTCGTGGCGGGCCGCGAGCTCGGCGACCGCCTCGAGCTCGTCGCGCCGCAGCACCTCCCCGGTCGGGTTGTGCGGGTTGCAGAGGACGAGCGCGCGGGCGCCGGCGGCGAGGCCCCGCTCGATCGCCTCGAGGTCGAGCTCGCGCCCGTCGCGAAGCGGCGCCTCGACGACCGCGCGCCCGACCTCGGCGATCAGGCTGAAGAACGGGTGGTAGACGGGCGGGTTGATGATCACCGCGTCGCCGGGCTCGGTCAGAACCCGCAAGAGCTGGGCGATCCCGTCGACGACGTCGTTGAGCGGCGCGACCTGGGCGGGGTCGACCGCCCAGCCCAGCCGCCGGCCGGCGAACCCCGCGAACGCCGCGCCGAGCCCGCCGGCCGCCGGGTTCGCATAGCCCGTGTCGTCGAGCTCGATCGCCTCGAGCAGGGCGTCCTTGACCGGCGCGGCGAGCGGGTAGTCCATCTCGGCGACCCAGGCCGGCAGCACGTCGCCGTCATAGCGCGACCACTTCGCGTGGCGGCGCCGGGCGAGGCGCTCGAGCGAGAGCTCGGTGAGGGCGGGCCGCGGGCTCACCGGCCAAAGCTAGCCGTCGCGCCGGGCCGGCGGATGCGGTCGCGCGTGGATGGGCCGCCGGCGGGTAGTCGCGGCGCACGGGCGAGACCGATCGCGGATCGGCGTAGACTTCGCCCGGCAAGCGCCCGCTGGGCTCCCCTCGCCCTTCGAGCACCGACCACGCCAGGGGGCCCGGAGCCAGATGCGCGACCCACGCCCGTCCCCAGACGGTCCCTCACCCGCCGCGCCCTCGCCGCCCGCGGTCGCCCGCGCCGCGGTGGCCGGCTGGATCTCGCGCGCGCGCCGCGTGCTTCGCGAGCACCCGATGGCCGTCACGGTCGTCTGCAGCCTGATCGTCGCCGCCGCCCTCGTGCTCGGCCTGTGGGGCAAGCGCGATGACTTCGGCGCCGCGCTCGGCGACGCGCCGTGGTGGATCCTCGGCCTGGCCGTCGCGCTGCAGGTGATCTGGCTGATCGCGCGCAGCGAGGCCTGGCATGTCTGCGTCGGCGCCGCCGGGGGATCGGTGACCCGCCGGCGCCTGTACCGCGCCTCGAGCGTCGGCTACCTCGGCAACCTCTTCAACCCGCAGTTCGGCCTCGGCGTGCGGATCGCGGCCCTGCGGCGCTCGGCGCCGGCCGAGAGCCCGGCCGTCTCGGTGCTGATCGCGGCCGAGCTGCCGATCCTGGTGATCGAGGGGGCGCTGGTGGCGCTCACCTCGTTCACGCTGATCGGCCCGCTCGGCCTCGACTGGTGGGTGCCGCTCATCTTCGTCACCGTGGCGGCCGGCGTGATCGCCGGCCTGACCCGCCTCGCGCGCGGTCGCCGGGAGGGATTCTGGACCGGCCTCGCGGTGATGCGCGGCCTGCGCGGGCGCAGCCGGATCATCGCCCTGGTGATCTTCGCGGTCAGCGCGCAGGTGGTGCGCAACTGGCTCGTCCTCAAGGGCATCGGCGTCGATGTCTCGGTGCTCGACTCGGTCGCCCTGCTGATCGGCGCGGCCGTGATCGGCCTGCTGCCGATCGGCCCGACGCTCGGCGTCGCCACCGCGGTCGTCATCCTCGGCGCCAACGGGGTGGCGCTCACCGCCGCCGCCGGAGCGCTGCTCACGGCGACCGGCGCGGTGGGCGCCCTCTGCTTCGCCACCTGGGCGCTGCTCGACCGCATGCGCCGCTCCCCCGGGCCGCTCGGAACCCCCCTTGTGCCCTGACCGCATCGAACGAGGCCCGGCGCTGTTTACCCAGGTGCCGCGGCCAGGAGAACGGAATCTCCCCTCGCCTCCCGAGGCGTTCGGCGCCTCCCGTGGCGGCCGCGGCATTTTCCCTGCCTGGTTTCGACGCCGGCCGATCGGGAAGCCCGTAACTGAAGCGATGAGAGGAGTATCCAAATGCTCGCCCTGACCGAGAACGCCGAACAGGCCGTGGAGGCGATCGTCTCCCAGTCCGAGACGCCCGACGGTGCCGTGCTGCGGCTGAGCGCCGCCGAAACGCACGACAACGGCACCGAGCCCTCGCGCGAGCTGCAGCTCGCCGTCGTCGACGCCCCGGAGGAGGGCGATTCCGTCCTCGACGGCGTCGCGATCTCGGTCGAGCCGACCACCGTCGACTACCTCGAGGACAAGGTCCTCGACGCCGAGGTCGACGAGGGCAACGTCCGCTTCAGTCTCTACCTGCAGCGCGCCGAGCCCGCGGGCCCGGCCGACGAGCCG
>WHSW01000219.1 GCA_009379895.1 Solirubrobacterales bacterium | reverse complement strand
GCCTGGGCAGCCGGAGGGTCGCGATCATGCGATTGGCTCGATCTCGACCTCCAGCTTGCGGTAGGTGTCGAGCGCTCGGAGATCGCGCGTCGCCAGGGTCAGCTGGTGCTCGGCCGCCACTGCCCCGACGAGGGCGTCGTAGACCGATCCCCCGGCGATCCCCGCCGCCTCGAGTCGGCGGAGCAGCGCCGTGGACGCCTCGGGACCGAGGAATCTGGTGTGAGGAAAGCCGGCGGCCAGCAGGCGGGCCACCGCCGCCGGCGTGCGCCGGGCCGGAGGTGGGAGCCGCGTCAGGACCGAGAACGTCTCGAATGCCGCGTGACCGGCGAGTCCGAGCGCGCGGGCGCCCACGGCTTCGACCGTCGCGTCGTGGTGCTCGTGATCGGCGACCACGAGGGCGACCGCGACGCTCGTGTCGACCAGCAGGGAGGGGCCGCGCTCATCGCTGGTCGGCATCGCGCAGCGACCGCACCGCGTCGTCGTCGATCGGCGTTCCCGAGCGGGGGATCACAAGCCGGCCGTCGCGCTCCTCCAGGTCGTCGGCGGCAAGCGGCTCGACCCGAATCCCGGCTCCGTCGACGACGACGTCGACTGCACCGGGCCGAAGCCCGAGCCGCTCACGCAACGCCTTCGGGATCACCAGCCGTCCTGCCTTGTCGATGGTCGAGCGAATGGCTAGAGCTTACCAATCCGATGGGCGAGATGACCACGGCAAGTCTTTACGACTTGCCGGTGGCGAGGCTAAGGTGGGCGTGTGGGCTTCCTGCTCATCACGGTCGGGGTGATCGCCCTCATCGTCCTCTGCCTGGTGCTGCTGGCGCGCGCCTACCCGGGAAGCGGCGCCGACCTGGTCGACTGGAAGCCGACGCGCTCGCCGGAGCTCGAGGCCCAGCTCGAGCTCGACGACGTCCAGCAGATGATCGACGCCCAGAACGAGTACCGTCGCCGTCGCGGCGAGGCCGACCTGACCGAGGAGGACGCCGAGCGGATGGCCCGAGAGGACGAGGCGATCCGCGAGCGCACGTGGCGCGGGCTCTGATCGTCGGCTGCGGCTGCCGGGGCCGCGAGCTCGGCGCCGGCCTGCTCGCCGCCGGCTGGCAGGTGCGCGGCACGACCCGCGCGCGGGGCGGCCTGGCGGCGATCGAGGAGGCCGGGATCGAGGCGGTGATCGCCGACCCCGACCGGGTGATGACGGTGCTCGACCGGATCGAGGGCGTGACCGCGATCCTCTGGCTGCTCGGCTCGGCCCGCGGCGGTCGCGAGGCGCTTGCGGCGCTCCACGGCCCGCGCCTCGAGCGGCTCCTGGAGGAGATCGTCGACACGCCGGTGCGCGGCTTCGTGTACGAGGACGGCGGGGGAGCGGGGCTCGTGCGCGCGGCCGAGATCGTCGCCGCGGCTGGCGAGCGGTGGCGGATCCGGTTCGAGGTCGTCGCAGCCGACCCGGCCGACCGGGTCCCATGGCGCGCGGCGATGCTGGCCGCCGGCGAGCGGCTGATCGGCGCCTGACGGCTCGAGCCGCGCGCCATCGCGCACGAGACCTAAAGGACTAAACTCGGATCAAGATTTACGTCAATTTCCCGGAGGGACCGCTGTGGCCGACTACGCAAACGACGTCCTCGTCTCGACCGATTGGGTCGCCGAGCATCTCGACGACGACTCGATCCGGATCGTCGAGGTCGACGAGAACCCCGCCCTGTACGCCGAGGGGCACATCCCCGGAGCGATCGGCTTCGACTGGAAGTCCGACCTGCAGGACCAGGTCAAGCGCGACTTCCTGAGCGCGGAAGCCTTCGGCGCGCTGATGGGAAGCCGCGGCATCTCCAACGAGCACACGATCGTCCTCTACGGCGACCGAAACAACTGGTTCGCGGCCTACACCTACTGGTACTTCCGCTACTACGGCCACGACAACGTGCGGCTGGTCAACGGCCCGCGCGAGAAGTGGATCGAGGAGGGGCGCGAGGCACAGACCGAGGTGCCCTCCCATCCGCAGGCGACCTTCACCGCGTCGGAGCCCGACGACGCGATCCGCGCCCGCCGCGACGAGGTCTTCGCCGCGCTCGACTCCGAGACCAGCCTGGTCGACGTGCGCGCGCCCCAGGAGTACTCGGGCGAGCTGATCGCGATGGCCGGCTACGAGCAGGAGGGCGCCCAGCGCTCCGGCCACGTCCCGGGCGCGATCTCGGTGCCCTGGGCGAAGGCGGTCAACGAGGACGGCACATTCCGCTCGGCCGACGAGCTGCGCGACCTCTACGGCGGCGCCGGCGTGGTCGCCGACGGCAAGCCGATCATCGCCTACTGCCGGATCGGCGAGCGCTCGGCGCACACCTGGTTCGTGCTGCACGAGCTGCTCGGCCAGGACGACGTCAAGAACTACGACGGCTCGTGGACGGAGTGGGGGAACCTGGTCGACGTGCCGATCGAGAAGGACGTCTAGGCACCGTCGCGCGCCGGCCACCGCCGCGCGCCGGTGTCCGGCTACGCCTCGAGCCGGTCGAGCAGCTCGCCGAGGATGCGCGCGGTGGCGCCCCAGATCAGGTGCTCGCGGACCAGGTAGGTCGGGGTCCGGATCGGGACGCCATGGCGGACCAGCCTGCGCATCGCAAAGCCGTCGCGCAGCTCGTCGACGGTGAACGCGAGCACCGTCTCGACCTCGGCCGGGTTCGGCTCGAAGCGCAGGTCGTCGCCGATCAGGCCGACGAACGGATGGACCTTGTAGTTGGTGATGAAGGTGCCGATCGGGGGCAGCGCTCCGATCACCTCGACCTGGTCGGCGGCGAGCCCGATCTCCTCATCGGCCTCGCGCAGCGCGGTCGTCATCAGGTCCTCGCCGTCGTCGCGGCGCCCGCCCGGGAACGAGATCTCGCCCGCGTGGCGGCGCAGGTCGGCGCGCCGCTCGGTGAACACCACCCCGGGGCGCTCGGGATGGCCGAACAGTGGCACCAGGACCGCCGCCTCGATGCGCCCGTGAGCGTCGATCGCGGCCGCCCGCTCGGGGGACAGGAGCGCCGCGCGTAACGGCTCGCGCGAGCTCAATCGTCGCTCACCCTCAGATGATGACCTCGACAGTGCCGCCGTCCACCGACCACGCCGACCCGGCGACGTAGGAGGCGCGCTCCGAGCACAGGAAGACGATCGCCGCCGCGATCTCGGTGACCTCGGCGAGCCGGCCGATCGGGCGTCCGGCCTCGGCGGCGGCCAGCGCGTCCTCGCGCGAGTCGTGGCCCCCGCGCTCGCGCTGCTGGTCGAGCAGCCCACCATCGGCCATCCACAGCTCCGAGCGGGTCGGCCCGGGGCAGACGGCGTTGACGAGCACGCCGTCCTTCGCGTGCGCGTCCGCGAACAGCCGCGACAGGGAGAGCTCCGCGGCCTTCGCCACCGAGTACTCGGGCATCGATCCCGAGGGCCGCTTCCCCGACGACGAGGCGACGTTCACCACGCGGCCCCAGCCGCGCTGGACCATCGCCGGAATCGCCACCCGCATGAGCCGCAGGGGGGCCATCACGTTCAGCTCCCAGGCCGCATACCAGTCCTCCTCGGGAACCTCATCCAGCCCTCGTCTGCTCGAGGTGCCCGCGTTGTTGACGATCACGTCGAGCTTGCCAAAGCGCTCCTCGCAGGCGGAGGCGATGCGCTCGCCGGCGTCGGGGTCGGTCACGTCGAGCGCCAGGGGCTCGGCGTGCCCCGGGCCGGCGCGCAGGTCGGAGACCGCCTCGCCGAGGTCGGTCGCCCGCCGCGCGACGAGCAGGACGTCGGCGCCCTCGGCGCACAGCATGCGCGCCACCTCGCGGCCGATCCCGCGGCTCGCGCCGGTCACCACGCACGTCTTGTCGCCGAGGCCGAGGTCCACGGGCGACTAGCCGCACTCGATCCGGTCGGAGATCGTGACCGCCGTCTCGCCCGCGAGCGCCCGGTGCACGGGGCACTTGCCCGCGATCACCAGCAGCCGTCGTTGCTGCTCGTCGTCGAGCTCGACCGGGACCCTCAGCGTCACCTCGAGCCCGGTGATCGAGTGCTTGGCGTCCTCGGTCATCTCGACCTCGACCGAGACCTCGCCGAGCTCCCAGCCCTTGCGCGCGGCGTACATCTCGCAGGTGATCGCCGTGCAGGCCGCGAGCGCCGCGGCGAGCGTGCGGGTGGGGGAGGGGCCGGCGCCGGCGCTTCCGGACTCGCGCGACTCGTCGATGACGATCGAATGGCCGCCCTCGATCTCGACCTCGTGGGTGTAGGCGTCCCGCCGCCGCGCGACCGCGGTCATCGCTTCGGCTCTCGGCGCTCGCGCCCGGCGAACAGCTCGGGGTCGTCGGTGTCGGCGAAGCGGGCCATCGCGTAGGCCGCGTCGGAGGCGCGGTTGAGGAAGCGAAGCAGCTGCGGCGAGGCGAGGCCGTCGGCGCGCGCGAGCGCGACCGTGCGCCGCTCGCCGCGGCGCAGGACGGCGCGCGCCACGTCGAGCTGGGCCGAGAGCGGGCCGCCGCCCGGGATCACGAACTTGGGCGGCAGCTCGACCCGGTCCATGTAGCGGTCGATCAGCTCCTCGAGCTCGGCCGCCATCTCCTCGGTCACCCGGCTGACGCCCTCGACTAGCCGCCCGGCGGCTTCCGGCGCGGTGGCGAGCTCGGCCCCGGCGATGAAAAGGTCGTCCTGCAGACGCAGGATGTCGGCGGCGAGCTCGGCCTCGTCGGGGCGGCAGAGCGAGCGCGCGACGCCGAGCGCCGAGGCCGCCTCGTCGAGCGCGCCGTAGGCCTCGGTGCGCAGATCGGACTTCGCCACCCTGCCGCCGTACCAGAGCGAGGTGGTCCCGTCATCGCCCTTCCTGGTGTAGATCCGGGTCACGGGGCGCATCCTACGCAGCCCGTACCGGGGCGCCGGATCCGGGGCGTAGACTGAGCGCGTCGGCATTCGAGCGAGATGAAGGAGATGAAGATGCTCGATCTCGACCGCGTCGACCTCGGCCTGCTCTGCGCCGCGCTCGACGACCATTCGCCGACCACGCGGTGGTGGCTCGATCCGCACACCGGCGAGACGATCGCCACGTCCGAGGATCTCGGCTGGGAGGAGTACGCCGACGTCGCCCCCGAGCTCCTGATCCGGATCGAGCCGACGCCCTCGCGCGAGGGCTACGCCGACATGCAGGACTTCATTGCGCGCGTCCGCGACCCCCGCGCGCGCGAGGTGCTGACCCGCGCGATCGCGGGTCGGGGCGCCTTTCGTCGCTTCAAGGAC
>WHSW01000218.1:392-5258 GCA_009379895.1 Solirubrobacterales bacterium | reverse complement strand
AGCATGCCGCGGTCGCGGTGACCAGCGGGATCACCAAGCTGCTCTCCGAGGACGAGCTGCGGGGCGTGATCTCGCACGAGCTCGCCCACGTCAAGAGCCGCGACATCCTGACCCAGTCGGTGGCCTCGGCGATCGGCGCGATGATCACCTACCTGGCGTACTTCTTCATGTGGTTCGGCAGCGACGACAACTCGCCCCTGAGCCTGGTTGCGAGCCTCGCCATGGTCCTGCTGGCGCCGATCGCGGCGACCCTGATCCAGCTCGCGGTCTCGCGCCAGCGCGAGTACGCGGCCGACGCGACCGGCGCGGAGATCTGCGCCAACCCCGAGTCGCTGGCCTCGGCGCTGCTGCGCCTCGAGGAGGGCGCCAAGGCGATGCCGATGCAGGTCAACCAGGCGACCGAGCCGCTCTACATCGTCAAGCCGTTCTCCGGCAAGGGGATCGCCGGACTGTTCTCGACCCATCCTCCGATCGAGGAGCGGGTTCGCCGGCTGCGCCAGATGCGCCCGGCGCTCGGCTGACCGGCCCGCCGGGCGAACCCGTCTCGACTCTCCGAGCCCCGCCGCCGACCGGCGGGGCTCGGAGGCCGCGCTTGCTGGCATCATGAGGCCGTGCAGCGCCGCGCGGCCACCTTCGCCCACGACGCGCGCGCTTCCCCGATCCTGCCCGAGGCCGCGGGCGCCCGCCGGCGCGACGCGAGTTGATCGCGCCCTCGGAGGCGCCGACCGCCCCCGGCGGCGCGCCGACCGGGCGCCCGCCGTGGGAGTGGTCGGCGTCGTGGCTCGACAGCCGCTGGGTGACCGCGCTGTTCGGGCTGGCGGTCGCGATCCTGACCTGGGACGGCGCGCTGGTCACGCCGATCCCGGGCCTCGATCCCTCGTGGATCCTCGGCCTCAACCTGGCGGCGGCCGCGGGGCTCGACCACGGGACCCAGTTCGTCTTCACGTACGGCCCGCTCGGGTTCCTCGAGGAGCCGCTGGTCGTCGACGGGGGCTTGGCGACGTTGTCGGCCCTGTACCTGCTCGCGAGCCGGGCGGCGCTGGCCGCGAGCCTGCTCTGGGTCGCGCGGCGCAGCTTCGGCTGGCTCCCCGCCGCGGCGCTGGCGGTCGTGGTCGCGGCGATCGCGCCGCGGGCGATCGGCTCGGTGCCGCTCGCCCTGACCATGGTCTGGTGCCTGGTCGCGCTGCAGGCGCCGGCGCCGCGCTGGGCGCCCCGCCTGGTCGTCGTCGGCGGCGGGGCCCTGGCCGCGCTCGAGGTGCTGGTCAAGCTCAACGTCGGCCTGACGATCCTCGCCGTCGTCGTCGTGACCGCGGTCGCGCTCCCCGGCGACAGGGTCCGCCGGGCTCTCGGGCTGCTGGGCGTCTTCGTCTTCACCTACGCGGCCCTGTGGTTCGCGAGCGGGCAGGGGATCGGCAACGTCGACGACTACATCCGCTCCTCGTTCTACGTCGTCTCGGGGTACTCGGAGGCGATGCAGCACGAGGCGCCGGTGGTCGCTTGGGACTGGCTGGCGGCGCTGCTGGTCGGCCTGGTCACGCTCGGCGCGACGGCCGTCGCCGCGGCACGGGGCACGGCGATCCGCGGGGCGGCGATGGTGCTGATCGTCGGCCTATTGCTGTTCTCGCTGGAGAAGTTCGCCTTCGTCCGCCACGACGGAGGGTCGGTCGCCGCGTTCTTCGAGGGCCTGCTGCCGGTCTGGCTGGCGCTTCGCTGGCGGGGTGTTGCGCGCCTGGTCCCGTGGGCGGCCGTGGCCCTGATCTCGCTCGCATACTTCACGGCAGCGAAGGGGGTAGCCG
The DNA here is from genome assembly GCA_009379895.1 of Solirubrobacterales bacterium. Taxonomy (GTDB): domain Bacteria; phylum Actinomycetota; class Thermoleophilia; order Solirubrobacterales; family 70-9; genus WHSW01. The sequence goes on along the minus strand of WHSW01000218.1, from coordinate 3,462 downwards.
ACTTCACGATCCAGCCGAAGCTCGCGGTCGACCAGCTGCGGACCCTCCTCGTGCCCGACGACCGCGCCCAGGCCCGTGACGACGCGCGCGCCGCGATGCGCGCCGCCTACGCGGTCGACCCGCGGAGCATCCGCCGGATCGGCGACGCGCCCGTCGACGCTCGTCCCTGGGAGATCGGCCTGATCTGGGCCTATGACCTCAACTGGCGACCGCTCGCCGTGATCCAGGACTATCAGGCCTACACGCCCGAGCTCGACCGGCTCAACGCCGATGCGCTCGCCTCCGACGACGGGCCGCGGTTCATCCTGCGCCATGCGGGCTACGGCGACGATCCCAGGATCGGGGTCGACGGCCGCTTCACGACCTTCGACGCGCCCCGCGAGACCCAGGTGATGCTCTGTCGGTTCCGGCCCGCGCTGACCTCCGGGTCCTACCAGCTGCTCGTCCGCGCTCGGGACCGCTGTGGCGAGCCGCGCCCGCTCGGCACGGTGACGGCCGCCTACGGCGAGCAGGTCGCCGTGCCCGCCGCGGGTGGCGGCGAGGCCGTGTTCGCGAGGATCGACGGCGCCGCGGCGCACGGGATCGAGCGGCTGCGGGCGTTCGCCTACCGGGCGGCGGTCCGGCGGATCAGCCTCGGTCCCGCGAGCGCGCCGCTTCCGGCCCGCAATGCCGAGAGCGGGCTGCTGATCTCCGCACCGCCCGACGCCGACTTCCCGGCGCCGTTCGCGCTCGCCCCGAACGTCGAGACGATCGCGGTCGACTCCGAGGGGGGCTTCGCGACCTCCGAGGGGGAGCTGCGGATCGAGTTCTACGCCATGCCGATCCGGTCGGGCGGATGAGCGCTCCCTCGCCCCGCGGCTACTCGATCGTCGTCGTCACCCATGAGTGCGCGCGCCATCTCGGCGCCCTGGTCGCGTCGCTGAACGAGCACCTCGACGGCAGCCAGGAGCTGATCGTCGTGGACAACGCATCGTCCGACGCGCCGGCCGCCGTCGCCGGCGGCTGGAAGGGGCGACATCGGTTCATCGAGCTCGGTGAGAACGCGGGCTTCGGCGTCGCCTCGAACGTCGGCGTCGCGGAGGTCGCCGAGCCGGCGACCGTGCTGCTCAACCCCGACACCGAGGTCCTCGACGACGGGCTCGGCCGCCTCGCCGCCGCGGCGCTCGAGCTCGGCGGCCTGATCGGCCCCCGGGTCCTGAACCCCGACGGCACGATCCAGCCCTCGGCCAGCGGCCCCGAGGTCGGGGTCTGGCCGTGGGTGCGCGCGCTCGTGCCGGGGGCGGTCCAGCCCGCTGCCTTGCTCGCCCGCACCGAGCCCTACCGGCTCGAGCGCCGGGTCGCGGTGAGCTGGCTGCTCGGGGCCTGCATCGCCGGCCCCACCGATGTCCTGCGCCGGCTCGGCCCCTTCGACCCCGCGCTGCACATGTACGGGGAGGACGTCGACCTCGGCCTGCGCGCCGCGGCCGCCGGGATCGGGTCATGGCTCGACCCGGGCGCCTGCGCGCTCTTCCACCACGGCCAGGGCTCGTCGGTCGTCGCCCACGGCTCGCGGGAGGGCTGGCGGGCGGCCGGGACACTGAACTGGCGCGCCGTCCTGCGCCGCGCCTACGGACCGCGCCGCGAGTGGTTGGCCTGGCGGGCGCTGCGCCTCAACCTGCGCCTCCGACTGCTCGCCAAGGCGCCGCTCGGGCGGGCGGGCGAGCGCGACCGCCGCGCCCTCGAGGCGGCGATCGCCGCCGACCCGCCGCCGGTGCTCGGAGATCCGGCCCACGCCGGGCCGAACGGGCCGCGGGGGTCGAGATAGGCCCCCCGGGGTTGATATCGTCGCGCGCTCCGGGGAGTCGGCGGGAGGAACGATTGAGGGGAGCCGGGGGAAGCGAACGTGAGCCGGCGAATGGTCGGGCTGCTCGGGGGCGGACTCTGTGCCCTGCTCGCCTCGCTCGCCCTGGCGACGCCGGCGCCCGCCTCGGCCGCCGGCTACCAGCTCGTGCGCAGCTGGCAGGTCGACGGAGGCTCGATCGCGGTCGACCGCGGCAGCGTCTACGCCACTTCGGGCGGCTCGGTGATCCGCTACACGACCGCCGGCAAGCAGGTCGCTTCGTGGTCGGACCAGGTGGGCGCCCCGAACGGCATCGACGTGGATCCGCAGGGCAACGTCCACGTCCTTACCGCCTCCGACGTCGGCGAGCCCAACACCGTTCAGACCTTCGACCCGAACGGCAATCTCCTGGGCAGCACGCCGATCACGCTGAACGGCGAGCGGGTCTTCACGTTCGACCTCGACATCGATCCGAAGGGCGACATCTACATCACTCACGCGGGGACGTTCGTGCCCCCGTTCGAGGAGACGCCCGGCGGCGTGCTGCGCTTCTCCGCCGCCGGCCAGGGGCTCGCCAAGTGCGGGGAGGAGGGAGCCGGCGACGGGCAGTTCGGCGGCGGGATCTACGTCAAGTCGGATGGGCGCGGCAACGTCTACGTGGCGGACCGCGGTAACAACCGGATCCAGCGGTTCACCGACGCCGGCGCCTACGTCTCGCAGTGGGGCCAGTCGGGCTCGGAGCCGGGGCAGTTCATCTACCCCAACGCCGTCGCGATCGACGAGCGCGGCGACGTCTACGTCGCCGACGGCCTCAACTCCCGGGTCCAGAAGTTCGACTCCTCCGGGAGGCTGCTGGAGATCGTCGACCTGCCCGACGACGCCGCGGGCTTCTCCGCGGACGATGCGCTCGACGTCGAGGTCGATCCGCAGGGAAACCTCTACGTGCTCGAGAACGAATCGAGCACCGGCACCAGGTACGGCAGCATCTACGTCTTCCGGGCCGGCGCCCCCGAGCCGAAGATTCGCTCGAGTTCGCTGCGCTACCGCCAGGGCAAGATCAAGGTCAAGCTCGCCTGCCCGGCGGGCGGCGATTGCGCCGGCAAGCTGCAGATCCGCAAGGGAAAGCTGAAGGTCGCCAAGGGCTCCTACAAGGTCGCGGCCGGAAGGTCCAAGGCGGCGAAGGCGAAGCCGACCAAGAGGGGCCGCAAGGTGCTCAAGCGCGTCAAGGCGGTCAAGGTCAAGGTCGAGCTG
>WHSW01000218.1:0-382 GCA_009379895.1 Solirubrobacterales bacterium | reverse complement strand
CGCGACGGGCCGCGTTGGGCGACTTCCGCTCGGGTTGACGGGCGCAACTCGCCCAACGGGACCGGCTCGCTACCGGCCTCGCCCGCGGCGGACCCTCGTTGCTACACTTTCTGAAGTAATACGTGAATCCCGATACGGATTTGGAGATTTTGGACGCGATGACGATGGCTGCGGGTTCGGCCGAGCGGACGAAGGACGGCGTCGAGCTGATCGACCTGGAGCGGGCGCGCGCGGAGATCGACTCCGGCGAGGCCACCCTGATCGACGTCCGCGAGCAGAACGAGTGGGACGACTCGCACCTCGAGGCGGCCACCCACGTCCCCCAGGGCGAGCTGGTCGAGCGGATCGACGAGCTCGCTCCGGATCGTTCCGAACGGCTGCT
>WHSW01000217.1 GCA_009379895.1 Solirubrobacterales bacterium | reverse complement strand
CGGCTCGGCCTCGTCGGGTCCGGCGAAGGCGCCCGACCGCACGTCGGTCCCGAGCACGAGGACCGTCTGGCCGGTGAGCAGCAGGGGGCCGCCGTCGAGCGTCTTGTCGACCCCGTCGGCGAGCTTGCCCGCCTGGATCTGCGCCGAGATCGCGAAGGTGATCAGGCTGAGCAGGATCCAGGCGATGACGAAGATCCCCGCCCATTTCAGCGCCCGGCGCCAGAGCGGGCGCTCGTCGGCCTCGCCCGGGGGGCCGCCGGCGTCGCGCCGTTGCAGGCGCTCGCGCAGCTTGCCCAGATCCGGCTTGCCGAGCCGATCGCGGAGGCTGGGACGCGACCGATAGACGTTGTACTCGGGACGATCTCGCCCCTGCCGGCGGTCGTCCCCGTTGGACGGCGCGGTCAACTTCGCGCCGGTCGATGCCTGGGCATGAGCTATCAATACCCCATGAGCCGCCCGGATTCCTGCCCGTGACCGCACCCGTGAGCGCGGCCCTGGGCGTCGATCTCGGCGGCACGAAGATGGCCGTCGGTGTGATGGACTCCGAGCGGCGGATCCTTCATCGATCGACGCCGGCCAGCCTCGGCCTCGATCTCGACCAGCTGCTCAAGCAGCTCGAGGCGAGCCTGCGCGCCGGGATCGAGGCCCAGCCCGAGGTCGAGGCGATCGGGCTCGGGATCCCGTGCACGATCGACCGCGTGCCCGGGCGCGCGATCAGCGCCGTCAACCTGCCGCTCGTCGACGTGCCGATCCGCGACCTGATCGGCGAGCGGCTCGGCCTGCCCACCTTCATCGACAACGACGCCAACGTCGCCGCCTTCGCCGAGCATCGCTTCGGCGCCGCGCGCGGCGCCACCAACGCCGTCATGCTCACGATCGGCACCGGGATCGGGGGCGGCTTGATCCTCGACGGCGAGCCCTACCGGGGGTCCACCGGGGCGGCGGCGGAGCTCGGACACGTGGTCATCGATCAGGCCGGTCCCCCCTGCCAGGGCAACTGCCCCAACCGCGGCTGCGTCGAGACGCTCGCCTCGGGCACGGCGCTCGCGCGCGAGGGTCGGATCGCCGCCGAGCACCACCCCGACTCGGTGCTCGGCCGGGCACTCGCCGCCGGCGAGACCGTCGACGGCAAGCTGGTCACCGAGTCGGCGATCGGCGGCGACGGGATCGCGGTCGAGGTCCTGGCCACGGTGGGGCGCCGGCTCGGGGTCGCGCTCTCGAGCCTGGCGAACATCTTCGAGCCCGACGTGATCGTGATCGGGGGCGGGGTCGCCGCGGCGGGCGACCTGCTGCTCGAGCCGGCGCGCAGCGAGCTGCGGGCGCGCGCCCTGCCACCGATGAACAAGACGCCTGTGGTCGTCGCCGAGCTCGGCCCCGACGCCGGGATGATCGGCGCCGCCGAGATGGCGCTCGAGGAGATCGCCGCCCAGAGGGCTTCGTCGTAGTGGTCGGTCCGCAGAGCAGGGGGCACCGCTGATGGCGGGCCGGCTGACCGTCTGCCCGACGCCGATCGGAAACGTCGAGGATCTCAGCCCGCGGGCGCGCCGGGCCCTCGCCGAGGCCGACCTGGTCGCCTGCGAGGACACGCGGCGTGCCGGGCGCCTCTACGAGCGGCTTGAGATCCCGCGGCCGCGGCTGGTCTCCAACCACGAGGGCAACGAGGTCGAGCGTGCCCGCCAGCTCGTCGCCCAGATCGAGCGCGGGGCGCGGGTCGTGCTGATCTCCGACGCGGGGACGCCGGTCATCTCCGATCCCGGCTTCCGGCTCGTGCGCGCCTGCATCGAGCGCGACCTCGAGCTCGAGGTCCTGCCCGGGCCCTCGGCGGTGACCACGGCGCTGGTCGCCTCGGGGCTGCCCGTCGACCACTGGCGCTTCGAGGGCTTTTTGCCCAGACGCGCGGGCGAGCTCGAGCGCGTGCTGCGCTCGTCGGAGACCGTGGTCGCCTTCGAGTCCCCGCGGCGGCTGCCCGCCTCGCTCACCGCCCTCGCGGCGCTGGCGCCGGATCGCCCGGCCGCCGTCTGTCGCGAGCTGACCAAGCTCCACGAGGAGGTGGCGCGCGGCACGCTGGGCGACCTCGCGCGCCGGTTTCGCGATCAGGTCAAGGGCGAGATCGTGCTCGTCGTCGGCCCCGCGGCGAGCTCCTCGGCGGCGCCCGACATCGCCTTCGCGGTCGACGCGCTGCGGCGCCTGGTGCAATCGGGCGCCCGCCCGCGGGCCGCGGCGAGCGTCGTCGCGGCGCTCACCGGAGCCCGCGCGAACGATCTCTACCGGGGCCTGACGGGCCGCGATCCGCGCGAATAGCACCCGGTTCGCGAGCATTGAGAATCAGTTAATCCGCCCCCACCGGGGGCCGGTCTCGGCGCGAGGGAATAGGATGCGCCCGGGTACGAATCGGGGCCAGCGCCCGTGTGGCGGAGTCGGGACGACTCCCTCCGCTGGAACGCTTGAGTCGAGTGGGAAGAGAGGAGCAAGGCGAGCGCCGTCCCGTGGTGCAGGGCGATCAGTCGCACACCCCGAGCGGGCGGCGGATCGTGGCGCGCATCGCCGCTGTGGGCGCGCTGGTGCTCGCGATCGTCCTCGCGGCGATCCTGCTGCTCGGCGACGACGACGGCTACGAGTACGACCTGCTCTTCGAGACCGGCGGCCAGCTCGTCCCCGGCAACCAGGTCCTGGTCGGCGGCCGGCCGATCGGCACGATCGACGAGATCGCGCTCACCGACGACGCCCGGGCGAGGGTCGCGATCACGGTCGACCAGCAGCTTCACGAGGGCACCTCGGCGGTCGTCCGCGCGACATCGCTCTCGGGGATCGCGAACCGCTACGTCTCGGTCTCCCCCGGGCCCAACAACGAGCCCGAGATCCCCGACGGCGGGGAGATCGCCGCCCGCCACACGACCTCGCCGGTCGACCTCGACCAGCTCTTCGACGCCCTCGACGCGCCGACCCGCAAGGCCCTGCAGAAGGTGATCCAGGGGCAGGGGACGATCTACACCGGCAACACCGAGGCGGCGCGCGAGACCTACAAGTACTTCGCGCCCGGCCTGCAGGCGACCGAGCGCCTGCTCGCCGAGCTGACCCGTGACCAGCAGTCGCTGAGCCGCTTCCTAGCCGAGGGCTCGACCGCGCTCGGCGCGATCGCCGAGCGCCGCGACGACCTCTCCTCGCTGATCTCCAACGCCGGCCAGGCGCTCGGCGCGATCGCCGAGCGCAACAACGACCTCGACCGCACCCTCGTCGCGCTGCCGCCGGCGATGCGCCAGGCGAACACCACCTTCGTCAACCTGCGCGCCGCGCTCGACGACCTCGACCCGCTGGTCGCCGACTCGAAGGTCGCGACCCGCAACCTGGCGCCGTTCTTGCGCAACCTGCAGTCGGTCACCGACCCCGCGATCCCGGTCTTCGCCGACCTGACCAAGACGCTCTCCCGGGAGGGCCCGGCCAACGACCTCACCGACGCCCTGCGCCTGACGCCGGGCGTCCAGCGCGCCGCGCGCCGGTCGGTCGCGCCGACCCTCACGGCGCTCGACGACGCGCAGCCCAACATCGAGTTCGCGGTCCCCTACACGCCGGAGCTGCTCGCCTTCATCGGCAAGCTCGGCCAGGTCACCGCCTACTACGACGCCAACGGCCACTACGCCCGGATCCTTCCCGCCGCGGCCAACCTGTTCCGCAACGACTCGGGCGCGCTCAGCGCGATCCCGCCCGCCGAGCAGTTCGATCAGCTCGCCGAGCAGGGGCTTGGGCCGTTCACCCGCTGTCCGGGCGGCTCGACCCAGGCGAACGCCGGCTGGCCGTCGCCGACCGACCACCCGTTCCTCGGCGGCGGCTCGCTCGACGGCGACTGTGACCCCGACGACCTGCCGCCCGGGCCATGAGACGCGCGCTCGCCATCGCCCTCGTGCTGATCGCCGCGGTGGCGATCCTGGCCACCGGCGCCGCCGCCGGCGGCGACGACGGCGACTACGAGGTGCGCGCGATCTTCGACAACGCCAGCTTCCTGGTCGCCGGCGAGGAGGTCAGGGTGGCGGGCGCCAACGTCGGCGTCGTCACCGACCTCGAAGTGACCGGCACCGACGAGGTCGCGCGCGAGGACGGCGAACCCGAGCCCGGCAAGGCGGTGGCCGTGCTGCGCATCGACGACGCCGGCTTCCAGGACTTCCGCGCCGACGCGTCCTGTTTGATCCGCCCGCAGTCGCTGATCGGCGAGAAGTTCGTCGAGTGCGAGCCGACCCAGCCGCATGCGGCCGAGAGCGCCCTGGCGCCGCCGCTCGAGCAGATCCCCGACGGCCAGCCGGGCGCCGGCCAATACCTGCTGCCGCTCGAGCGCAACGGCAAGACGGTCGACCTCGACCTCGTCAACGACATCATGAAGGAGCCCTACCCCGACCGATTCCGGCTCATCCTCAACTCGCTCGGTGCGGGCCTCGCGGCGCGGGGCGAGGAGCTGGCCGAGATCGTCCGGCGCTCGAACCCGGCGCTGCGCGAGACCAACGAGGTGCTCGCGATCCTCGGGCGCCAGAACCGCACCCTCGCCCAGCTGGCGACGAACTCCGACCAGGTGATCGGCGAGCTCGCCCGCGAGCGCGAGCACATCGCCGGCTTCATCAACTCCTCGGAGACCGCCGCGCGGGCGACCGCGAACCAGAGCGCCTCCCTGCAGTCCGGGCTGCAGAAGTTCCCCGGCTTCCTGCGCGAGCTGCGCTCGACGATGAACCGCCTCGACGCCTTCTCGCGCGCCGCCACCCCCGTGCTCGCCGACTTCCGCTCCGCGGCGCCCTCGCTGACCCGGGCGACCGAGGCGCTGGGGCCGTTCTCCGACGGCGGCTCGGGCGCGCTGACCAGCCTCGGCGACGCGGCCGAGGCGGCCGGGCCGGACCTGGTCGCGGCCGACCCCGTGATCCGCCAGATCCGGCGCCTGGGCCGCTCGGGCGAGCCGGCGACCAAGAGTCTGGCCCAGCTCCTCGCCAGCCTCAGAAAGACGGACGGCTTCTCCAACCTCGCCGAGGTGATCTTCGGCGCCTCGGGGGCGATCAACTCCTTCGATCAGTACGGCCACTGGCTGCGCGCGCTGCTGCCGCTCAACAACTGCGTCGACTACGACTCGATCCCCGAGCCCGGCTGCGGCTCGACCTTCCCCCTGACGGCGACCGACGAGGGCGGGGAGACCGGCGCCAAGAACGCGCGCCGCCACCTCGCGCAGGTCATGCGAGAGCTGGCGCGAGGGTCCGACGACGCGGACGATCCGACCGACGCGGCCGCGCCGGAGCGCGGAGGCGCGAGGCCCGAGCCGAACTCCGAGCTCA
>WHSW01000216.1 GCA_009379895.1 Solirubrobacterales bacterium | reverse complement strand
GGATCATCAAGCTGGCGCTCAACGACGGCGTCGTCGGTCAGCTCGACGGCCCCTCCAGCTATCTGATGAAGTCGCCGCACAACCAGCGGCCCGACGACGAGGCGCGGGAGCTGACCGAGGGCTTCATCTCCGAGCACGCCCGCCAGGCCGCGGGCAAGCGCGCGAAGGAGCTCGCCGCACGGGAGGCCGAGGCCTGAGCTGGTGAGCGGGCCGGATCCGATCGTCGCGCCGCGGCGCTTCGATCCGCCCGGCGCCGAGGCCCGCTTTCGGATCCTCGCGATCGACGGCGGCGGGATCCGCGGCTTGATCGCCGCGCGGGTCCTCCGTCACCTCGGTCGGCTGCTCGAGGCCCGCCCGGGATCCCTGGCGCTCGGCGACGCCTTCCAGCTCATCGCCGGCACCTCGACCGGTGGGCTGCTGGCGCTCGGGCTCACCGTCCCGAGGCGGGACGCCGGCGCGCCGATGACGGCCGCCGAGCTGGTCGAGCTCTATGAGGGCGGGGCGGGGCGGGCGATCTTCAGGCGCTCGTGGCTGCGCCGGCTGCCGCTCGTCGGCGCGGCGATCGACCTGGCGCTGCCGAACTACTCGCCGCGGGCGCTGGACGCGGTGCTCCGGGACCAGTTCGGCGCCGCGACGCTCGCCGATCCGGTCACCGAGCTCCTGGTCACCGCCTACGACCTGACCGGGCGGCGGCCGATCTTCTTCAAGCGCCGCCGGCGTACGCCGGCGGCGACCGGTGTGGTCGACGTCGGGCTCGCGACCTCGGCGGCGCCCACCTACTTCCCGCCGCATGAGGTCGCCGGTGCGGCACTCGTCGACGGGGGCGTCTTCGCCGCGAACCCCACCGTCGCCGCGATCGTCGAGGCGCTCAAGCGCACCGATCGCCCGGGCGCGCTTCGCCCGCACGACCTGCTCGTCGTCTCCCTGGGCACGGGCCATCACGAGACCAGCTACGAACCCGGCGCCGTTCGCCGCTGGGGCGCCGCGGACTGGGTGCTGCCCCGGCGCGGCGCCGACCCACCGCTGATCGACGCGATGCTCGACGGGCAGTCCGACGCCGCCGACCACTGGGCGCACGTGCTCCTCAATCACGAGCCGGGGCGGCCGCCGGCGAGCCCGGCGCTGATCGGTACTGGCCCGCGCTACTTTCGCCTCCAGGTCGACCTGCCGCGCGCGCTGCCGCTCGACGACGCCGGACCGGCGAGCGTCGAGTTGCTCGGCGAGTGCGCCGACGCCCTGATCGAGGCTCGCGCCGCCGAGCTGGAGGCGCTCGCCGACGCGCTCGCGCGCCCGCCCGGCGGCGATTGAGGCGTTGACCGCCGCCTGGGTGCAGGACGCGTCGATCGTCGACTCGTATGCTCACCCGGTGGCCCCGGCCGAGCGCTTCTCGATCGCGCAGGTGACCCCTCATCCCTGGGGTGCGCGCCACGAGGTCAACGAGTTCGTCGCCCGCGTCTCGGAGCAGCTCTCCGCGCGCGGCCACCGGGTGGTGATCGCCGCACCGTCGGAGTCGCGTCGCGCGGTGCACGAATCGCGGCGAGCGATCGCGGCCGCGGGCGAGCGGCCGGCGGCGGTCTTCGAGGCCGGCGACGCTGCGGGTCGTGGGGGGCCGGCCGTGCTCGCCCTCGGCAGTGGCATCGCGCTGCCGCGCGGTCCCCGCCCTCGCGCGGCCCCGCTGCCCGTCGACGTCAGCCGGGCGCTCGAGGGCCTTCTGGGCGGGGTCGACTTCGACTTCGTCCACGTCCACGACCCGTTCGCGCCCAGCGTCGCGTCGGCGGCACTGCGGCACTCGCGATCGCTCAACGTGGGCAGCTTTCACGAGGCGAGCGAGCGCATCCTCTCGACCCAGGTCGCGCGCCCGCTGGTCGAGATCTTTCTCGGGCGCCTCGACGCCCGCACCGTGAGCTGCCGGACGACGGCCGAGCTGATCGAGCGCTTCTTCTGGGGCACCTACGAGCTGGCCGAGCCGGGCGCCGACCACGACGTGGAGCCCAACTGGCCGTTCGCCGAGGGCGCGGGCGCCGACGCCAACGGACCGGGCGCCGCCGCGAAGCGCGCGGGCGAGCGGCCGATGCGGATCGCCTTCTGCCTCGCCGAGGAGCGCGGGGCGCTGCGCATGTTCCTGCGCGCCCTGCGCAGGCTGCCGCTCGACCGCGACTGGGAGGTCGCCGTGTGGCTCGAGCACCCGGCGGACCTGCGCATCTCACAACGGTTGCGCGAGCGCGTCCGAGTCGTCGGCCCCGCAGACGCCTCGCCCGAGTCGGTGATCGCCGCCGCCGACGTGCTCTGCGCCGCCTCGGGAGGGCCGCGGGCGGCGCCGGCGCTGCTGCGCGCGGCGCTCGCGACCGGGACGATCCCGGTCGCCTCCCACCTCGACGTCTACACCGAGCTGCTCGGCGACGGCGAGCGCGGCCTGCTGTTTCCTGCCGGCGACACGATCACGCTCAGCGGCCAGCTCACCCGTCTGCTCGAGGGGCCGGCGCTGCGGGCCGAGCTGGCGCGCGGCGCGGGCCGATCGGTCCGCGACTGGGGGGCGGTCGCCGACCAGGTCGAGGCGATCTACGAGCGCGTCGCGGCGCGCCGCCACGACCCGCGCGGCAACCCCGAGCTGCGCCGGCGCGTGTCGCGGCGCCGCGAGATCCACGTCGACCTGCACATGCACACCGACCACTCGTCCGATTGCGCGACCTCGGTCGAGACCCTGCTCGCGACGGCGGGGGAGCGGGGCCTGGGCGCGATCGCGATCACCGACCACAACGAGATCTCCGGCGCCCTGGCGGCCCGCGAGATGGCCGCGGACTTCGGGGTCGAGGTGATCGTCGCCGAGGAGATCAAGACCGGGGAGGAGGGGGAGGTGATCGGGCTCTTTCTCTCGGAACGGATCGAGCGGGGGATGACGATGGCCGAGACGATCGCCGAGATTCGCCGCCAGCACGGCCTGGTCTACGTGCCCCACCCGTTCGACCGGCTGCACTCGGTGCCCGACTACGAGCACCTGCTCGAGATCGTCGAGGAGATCGACATCCTCGAGGTGTTCAACCCGCGGGTGGCGCTGACGGCCTTCAACGAGGAGGCGGAGCGCTTTGCCGCCAAGTACCGGATCGTCCCCGGCGCGGGCTCGGACAGTCACGTCGCCCAGGGCCTCGGCAGCGTGATGATCCGCCTGCACGCATTCGAGGGCCCGCAGGAGTTCCTCGAGGCGATGCGCGATGCGGACATCATTCGCAAGCAGCGAAATCTGATCTACGTGCAGGCGCTGAAGCTGCTGCAGACCGGCGGCGGTCGGGGCGGACGCCGGCTCTCGGGTGGCCCGCGGCCGCGGGCGAGGGCGGGCAAGCGCTGATGCGGGCGTGGGCGACGGATGGGCAAGGGCTGATGCAGCCCGGCGGCGCATAGAGGAGGGTGGTCGATGCCGTCAAAGAGGTCCGCCGGCGCGTCGACCGGCGGGCCGGGAGCTTCCAACGTGCCGACCACAGACGACGAGATCCAGGAGAAGTACCTCGAGCGCGCGATCCGCGAGCTCAACCAGCTCACCCACCGTCTGCAGGAGTGCTCGCACTGCCCCCGCGGCAACCTGATGCCGGTGCTCGGCTCGGGCCATCCCCAGGCCGACGTCATGCTGCTCAAGTTCGCCCCGACCGTGGCGGAGGTCGAGGAGGGGGTCGCCTTCTACGGGCGGGCCGGCAACGCGCTGATGAAGAGCTTCAAGCGGCTCGGGATAGACCCGCTCACCGTCTACGGAACCCTGTGCGTCAAGTGCCCCGTCTCCGACCCGGCGCTGGCCGCGGGCGAGTGTGTCGAGCGGCTGGTCGAGGAGATCGCGATCGTGCAACCGCGCTGCATCGTGGTGATGGGCGAGCGAACGCTGCAGACGCTCAACGAGCTCGGCCTGCCGCTGGCCAGCCGGCTCGAGCCGACCCACGGTGAGCTCCAGGGGCTGACGCCGTCGATCGACGCCCTCTATGTGCCCGACATCGACGGCGCGCTCGACTCCGAGGGCCCGAAGCGCGAGTTCTGGTCCGCCTTCCGGGTGCTCGGCGACTGGTACGCGGATCTGCCGCCCTACTGAGCGCTCGACCGAGGAGCACGGGCGTGGGCGGGCGCGGCGGTCAGCGCCGAGGGGCGGCCGCCTCGGCCAGGGCGATCATCGGCTCGGCGCGCGCGCCGGCCAGCCCGCGCACGACCTGCACGTCGAGCGCCCGCTCGTAGGCCGCGAGCTCGCGCTGGGCCGCGTCGGCGTCGGCGGCGGCGATCCCCACGGTGCCCTCGGGCTCGTCGAGGCGCTCGAAGTGGTTGCGGTATCCATCGTGGAGATCGCGGTAGAAGGACTCCTCCCTGGCGAGGCGGTCCTCCGCGTCGGGGCCGACGGCCGTGCGCACGTAGCCGAACACCGGCGGCGGCCGGCGCTCGGCGCCGGCGGCGCCGGCCTCGACGTTTAAGCGCGAGCGCTCGGCGAACGCTGGGGTCATCCAGTTGAAGAAGGCGCCGTCGTAGGCCTCGCCGGCGAGCCGGGACATCCTCGGCCCCATCGCGGCGAGCACCACCCGGACGCCCTCGAGCTGCTCGCGCAGCCGCGGGACCGCCTCGCTCATGGTGGTCAGCGGGCGTTCGTCGAAGCCCGCGCCGACGCCGATCCAGAGCCTCGAGCGGTCGAGGCCGAGCCGCTCGAGGTGGCCGGCGATCTCGGCCGGCGAGTGGCGATCGAGCGCCATCACGCCAACCCCGAGGTCGAGCTCGGGCGCCGCCGCGGCGAACGCCGCCAGCGTCTCGAGCCCGAGTGCCCCGGGGTGGTCGTTCGACCACATCGAGTCGTAGCCGAGCTCCTGGCAGCGGGCCGCGAGCGGCGCGGCGACGTCGGGGTCGAGCCCCGCGGCGACCCCGAACCCCCGCCCCTCAGGCACGTCGACCGAATCCTCCGGTTCGCGTCCGGGGTCGGTCGCGGTCAACCACCGCGACCGGCTCCTGGGCTTCGCGTCCGGGGTCGGTCGGGTCCGTCGAGCACGGCAACGCATTCGACGTGCGGCGTCTGCGGGAACATGTCGACCGGCCTCACGGTCCGCAGGGTATATCCCGCCGCGACCATCTGGGCCGCGTTCGGCGCCAGCGTGGTCGGGTTGCATGAGACGTAGACGACCCGCCGCGCCTCGCACTCGAGCAGCCGGCGAACGATCTTCGCCGAGAGCCCCGCCCGTGGCGGGTCGACGACCACGATGTCGGGCCACCCGGCACGCTCGAGCAGCGGCCGGATCCCGAGCCGCGCGTCGGCGCAGACGAAGGTTGCGTTCGCGATCCCGTTGAGCTCCGCGTTGCG
>WHSW01000215.1:1774-5419 GCA_009379895.1 Solirubrobacterales bacterium | reverse complement strand
TTCTCGACAACTGGCAAGACCACATCGTGGGGGGAATCCTGGTCAACAATTACACGATCACGGGGGCGAGCTGGCGCGACCGCAACACGCTCGACGGGCAGTCGGGCACCTTCACCCTTGACGGCTTCGCGCGGTACTGACGCTCGCGGATGAGGCGCAGGGCCGACAGCCGTGGGGCTTGGCGCCCGCGCCCCGGCCGCGAGCTGACCGAGCGGGTGCGCGAGTGGCGCGCCGCCGGCCACAGCGAGCGCTTTGGTGAGCGCGCGATCCACGTCTTCGAGCGCCCCGGCGCCGAGCCCGCGCTGCTGCTCCTGCACGGGTTTCCGTCCAGCTCCTATGACTGGCGCGCGCTGCTCGCCCGCGAGCGCGAGCGCGCCGTGCTCGCCTTCGACTTCCTCGGCTTCGGTCTCTCCGACAAGCCACGGGATCACGTCTACAGCCTGCTCGGGCAGGCCGACCTGGCCGAGGACCTGGTCTGCCGGCGCGGGCCCGGCGGGCCCGTGTTCGTGGTCGCCCACGACATGGGCACCTCGGTCGCCACCGAGCTCCTCGCCCGCGACCTCGACGGGCGGCTGGGGATCGAGATCGCCGGCGCCCTGCTGTTCAACGGCAGCATCGTCCTCGAGCGGGCGAGCCTGACGGTCGCCCAGCGACTGCTCCGCGGGCGGTTCGGCGCGCTGTTCGCGGCGCTGGCCAGCGAGCGCGTGTTTCGCCACCAGTTCGCGGCGCTGTTCTCGGCCGCACATCCACTCCGCGCCGAGGAGGCCGAGGACCAGTGGTCGCTGATCCGTCACGCCGGCGGTCGTGCCCTCGGGCACCGCCTGATCCACTACCTCGACGAGCGCGAGGCCTACGCCGAGCGCTGGCACGGCGCGGTCCGCGACTGGCACGGACCTCTGAGCCTCGCGTGGGGCCTGCGGGATCCGGTCGCCACCCCCGCCGTGCTGGCCGCGCTGCGCGAGCTGCGCCCCTCGGCACCGGTCGTCGAGCTGCCCGAGCTCGGCCACTACCCGCAGATCGAGGATCCGGCGCGCCTCGCCGAGGTCGTGCGGCGGGCGGCCGTCGCCGGATAGCTACTGACGCCCGCGCCGCAAGGGCCGTCGCGACCGCCTCACTCCGCATCTCGGCCGACCCCGAGTACGTGCGGGTTGCTCAGCCCCCAGGACGGTCCGACGTCGAAGCTGCGGACCCGCTCGATCCGAAAGCCCGCCGACTCGACCGCCGCGACGGTGTCGCGCGCGCAGTGACAGCCGCCGGCGAGCCGCGGCCAGACGCCCGAGCCGTCGGCCCAGCCCTGCACGCGCGCCTTGCGCGAGCCGTCGGAGCGCACGTGCTCCATGAAGCGCAGCTCGCCGCCCGGCCGCAGCACCCGCCGCAGCTCCGCCAGCGCGCGCGCCTGGTCGGGCACCGAGCAGAGCACCAGGCTCGCCACGGCGGCGTCGAACTCCCCGTCGGCGACCGGCAGCGATTCGGCGACGCCGGCGCGCACGCTGACCCGCACCGGCGCTTGGGTGGCGGCCTCGGCGGCCTTCCGGCGCAGGTACGGCTCGGGCTCGAGCGCGACGACCTCCTCGACCGTGCTCGGGTAGCGGCCGAAGTTGAGGCCGTTGCCGGCGCCGACCTCCAGCACGCGCCCCGAGAGGCCGGCGACCAGCTCGTCCCGGTGCTCGCCGACGTCGCGCTCCATCAACCGGCTGAGCCTGTCGAACAGGCGGGCGAAGATCGGGTGTCGGACCTCGCTCGAGCCCATCGTCAACCGCCTTCGGGGATCGCCGCCGCGACCTCGAAGTGCGTCGACCTCTCGTCGCGCTCGACGAGGAAGCGATCGTCCTCCGGATAGAAGACCGCGGTCTCGTGGTCCTCGCCGGCGAACGCCTTGACGGCGTCGAGCGAGTCCCAGAGCGTGAACATCACGAACTCGCACCTGTCGTCGATCTCGCGGCGCAGCATGTAGACGGCCCGGTTGCCGGCCGTCTCGGCGTAGCCGGCGACCCCCGTCCCCTCCATGTAGCTCGCGTAGGCGTCCGCGTCCTCGGCGCGGACCGCGCCGCGCCAGATTCGTGCGATCAAGGTCTCTCTCCCTTCAGCGCTTGCCCCGCTAAGCCAACCATGCTCGCGCAACCCGTGACGCCCGATGGCGGCCGAGGCCTCGATACGCTGCGAGGTGATGAGCGAG
Source organism: Solirubrobacterales bacterium (assembly GCA_009379895.1). Lineage (GTDB taxonomy): Bacteria > Actinomycetota > Thermoleophilia > Solirubrobacterales > 70-9 > WHSW01. The sequence continues at coordinate 3,243 of WHSW01000215.1, read as the reverse complement.
TTCGTCTCCCGCGGCTTTACCGGCCGCCGCCGGACGCCCGACGAGCTCGCCGACCGGCTGCCGCCGGGCCAGTACGCCGAGCCGGGCTTCCCGGTGCTGACCGCGGGCCCGACGCCCGAGATCGACCCGGGCGAGTGGAGCTTTCGGATCGACGGCATGGTCGCCGAGCGGGCGGAGTGGACCTGGGCGGATCTTCACGAGCTCGCCTTCGAGGAGGTGCCCTGCGACATCCACTGCGTGACCAAGTGGTCGAAGCTCGGCACCAGCTTCCGCGGCGTCTCCCTCGACACCCTGTTCGAGACGGCCGAGCCGCTCGACGCCTTCGCGATGGCCTACTCCCACGGCGGCTACACCACCAACCTGGCGATCGAGGACCTCACCGACGGCAAGGCCTGGGTCGTCACCGAGCACGAGGGCGAGCCGCTGCCGCGCGAGCACGGTGGCCCCGCGCGCCTGCTGGTCCCGCACCTCTACTTCTGGAAGAGCGCCAAGTGGGTCGCAGGGCTGCGGGTGACCGATCACGACGAGCCGGGCTTCTGGGAGGCCAACGGCTACCACAACCGCGGCGATCCCTGGCGGGAGGAGCGCTATTGGACGGACTGACCCCGGTCGCCCAGCGCGCGCCCGGCCGCTGGCAGATCGCGACCGTCACCTCGATCGAGCGTGAGACGCCGCGGGCGAAGTCGTTTCGCCTCGCGCTGCCGATGTGGATGCCCCACCTGCCCGGCCAGCACTACGACGTCCGCCTCACCGCCCCGGACGGCTACCGCGCCCAGCGCTCCTACTCGGTCGCCTCCTCACCGCTCGACGAGGGCGAGATCGAGCTGACCATCGACCGGCTCGCCGACGGCGAGGTCTCGCCCTACTTTCACGACGTCGTCGTGGTCGGCGACCGGGTCGAGGTCCGCGGGCCGTTCGCGTCCTACTTCGTCTGGCGCGGAGAGGAGCCCGTGCTCCTGGTCGGCGGCGGGTCGGGCGTCGTCCCGCTGATGGCGATGCTTCGACACCGGCGCCGGACGATGCCCGAGCTCCCGATGCGGCTCGTGTACTCGGTCCACTCGGCCGCCGACGTGATCTATGCCGGCGAGCTCGAAGCCGACGCTGCGATCACCTTCAGCCGGGAGGCGCCGCCGGGCTGGACCGGCCACGCCGGGCGCATCGACGGCCCGCTCCTGGTCGCGACCGGGTTCGAACCCGCGACGGCGTTCGTGTGCGGGTCGAACGGGTTCGTCGAGGCCGCCACCGGCCTCCTGCTCGAGAACGGGGTCGAGCCCGACCGGATCCGGACCGAGCGCTTCGGGCCGACCGGCTGAGCGCCGGCGCGCCCCGCGCCCTCCCGTGGCCGGCGGCCGCGGGGCCGAGAACGGCCGGGCCTGCTAGCGTGAGCAGCCAGCCGCGCAAAAGCGCGTGGTGTAAATCAGTGCCAGCGCTCGCAGTCGTTGCCTCATCGCACCCTCCGCGTTCGTTCG
>WHSW01000215.1:0-1677 GCA_009379895.1 Solirubrobacterales bacterium | reverse complement strand
TGTAAATCAGTGCCAGCGCTCGCAGTCGTTGCCTCATCGCACCCTCCGCGTTCGTTCGCACAGTCCGTGGAGGAAACGCATGTCAACTGGAACCGTGAAGTGGTTCAACGACGACAAGGGCTTCGGCTTCATCACCCCCGATGACGGCACGAAGGACCTGTTCGTCCATCAGAGCGCCGTGATCGCCGACGGTCACCGCACCCTCGCCGAGGGCAGCAAGGTCAGCTACGACTCCGAGTCGAGCGACAAGGGGCCGCGCGCGGCCAACGTTCGCCCCGTCTGAGGCGAGGCGCAGCGGGCGCCGATAACCCGCAGCTTCCTTCCAGGGCGTCAGGTTCCCGGCTGTCGCGAGCCCTCGCGGCTCAGCGACGAGGAATTTGACGCCCTGGTCGAGCACGCGCTCGGCCTCTAGCTTCCCGATCGCGGAGCCGGCCTACTCGGAGGGTTGATCGCTCGCGCACGGGGCCGGCCGGGGGTAGGGTCGGGGCGTGGCACCCCGATTCGACCAGGAGGTCGCATGACCGCGCAACGAGCCCCCATCGATGACGTCCTGGTCAGCGACCTCGAGCACTGGGAGGACGGACCGCCGCACGAGCTCTTCAAGGAGCTGCGCTCGCGGTGCCCCGTGCACCGCACGCAGCGGATCAGTCAGTTCCCCGAGGAGGACGGGTTCTGGTCGGTGACCACGGCCGACGACCTGCACACGGTCAGCCACGACTGGCAGACCTTCTCCTCCGAGCGCGGCGGGATCACCGCGCTCACCAATGCGGTCATGCCGCTCGAGCTGATCCAGGCGATGTTCATCGGCATGGACCCGCCCAAGCACGACCGCCTCAAGCAGCTCTTCCAGCGCGGCTTCACCCCGAAGCGGATCGCCGAGCACGAGGACGCGATCCGCGAGATCACCGTCGGCGTGCTCGACGGCCTGGAGGGGCGCGAGACCTGCGACCTGGTCGCCGACGTGGCGCAGCCGGTGGTCTCGCGGGTGATCGGCAGCTTCATGGGCATCCCGCCCGCCGACGACGCGATCTGGGCGCGGCTGATGAACAACGCGCTCGGCGCCGGGGATCGCGACAACGACGTCGAGTCGAACCTGATCATGGAGCAGGACGTGCCGGAGATCTTCGAGCGCTGCCGGCTGCTGATCGAGGAGCGTCGTGAGCGCCCGACCGACGACCTGACCAGCGCCCTCGTGCACGCCGAGCTCGATGGCCGAGGGCTGGAGGAACACGAGATCGTGATGGGCTTCTTCCTGCTCATGGCGGCCGGCAACGACAGCACCAAGGCGACCTACTGCAGCGGCATGCTGGCGCTGCTCGAGAGCCCGGAGCAATGGCGGATGCTGCGCGACGACCCCTCGCTGGTGCCCGGCGCGGTCGAGGAGTCGCTGCGGATGTTCCCCGCCTTCGCGCACTTTCGCCGCACCGCCACTCGCGACACCGAGATCGGCGGCCAGCCCATCAAGGAGGGCGACAAGGTGGTCATGTGGTACGTGTCCTCCAACCGCGACGAGTCGCGGTTCGAGGATCCCGACCGCTTCGACATCACCCGCGAGGCCGAGCACCAGGCGTTCGGCGCCGGCGGGCGTCACTTCTGCCTCGGCACGGCCCTCGCCCGGCTCGAGCTGCGCATCCTGTTCGAGGAGACGCTCGCCCGATATCCGGAGATGAAGCTCGA
>WHSW01000214.1 GCA_009379895.1 Solirubrobacterales bacterium | reverse complement strand
CGGATGCTGTGAACACCTTCCTTGATGATGCCGTCTTCGAGACTCCAGGCTTCGCTGCGCGTCACTTCGAGAAACAGGTCGGCCAGATCGACGCTGCCGCCGGCGAGCTCGCCGACTCGCCTTGGGCCGGGCTGCTCGAGGCGGCCGACGCGACCGGCGAGGCCGCCGCGGCGTCGGTCGGACAGCGCGCCGCCGAGGCCGAGGAGGAGGCGGCAGAGCGCACCGGGCTCGAGGCGCGCCGGCGCGCGCGCGACGCCGAGGAGCTCTCGCGGCGCGCCTCGCGGCGAGCCCGCACCGAGACACTCGACCTCGGCCTCGCCCTGGTTGCGGCCTGGCTTCGCGACCTGGCGGCGACCGGCGAGGGGGCGCCGGAGCTGGCGCTCACCTGCGACCGGCTCGCCGAGCTCGAGTCGCTCGCCGGCGGGGTGGACCCCCGCCGCGCCCGCCGGGCCGCCGAGCTGGTCATGGACACCCGCCGCCGCCTGGGCGTCAACGTCTCCGAGACGCTGGCGCTCGAGGCGCTCGCCTACCGGCTCGAGTTCCTGCTCGGCCACTGAGCGACGCCCCGTCCGCCGCGATGCGCTCGGCGAGCGCCGCGATGTGGCGCTCGTCGGTGCCGCAGCAGCCCCCCAGCACCCCCACCCCGAAGCGCTCGCGAAGCGCCCACATCTCGTCGGCGAAGCGCGCCGGCGGGTCGGCCTCGGCGTGGTCGAGCTTGACCAGCTCCGAGGTCGGCAGGATCGATCCGTTCGCCTTCACCTCGCCGATCCGCTCGCCCACGCCGCCCGTGCTCAGCGCCAGGGCGGCGACGCTGGGGTGCACGCAGGACAGCGAGAGCAACGCCGGCGCCCGATCGAGCGCGGCGTCGATGCGCACCACCGCGGCCTCGAGCGGGGTCCCATCCAGCACTCGGCCTTCGCGGTCGAGCACCAGCGAGACCACGAACGGCGCGGCCGTGTCGGCCATCGCCGCGCCGGCGCCGATCGCCTCGTCGACGGCCGGGAAGGTGGCGGCGAACAGGAAGTCGACCCCGGCCGCCACCAGCGCCGCCGCCTGGCGCTAGTGGTACTCGTGCGCCTCCTCGACCCCCAAGGCGCGCGCGGGCGTGTAGGCGTCGCGGGCGGGGCCGAGGACCCCGGCGACGAAGACCGCCACGCTCGCCCGGTCGCGAAGGCCGGCGTGCATGGCTGCCGCCCGGGCGTTGAGCTCGTCGACGGCGGCGCGGGGACGCCCGGCGGCCGCCGCGAAGTTCGCCGAGGCGCGGAAGGTCGGGGTCCCGATCACGATCGACACCCCAGCGGCCTCGGCGGCGCCGACATAGCGCTCGTAGACGCCGCGGATCAGCGGCCCGCCGCGCTCGTCGTCGACCATCGCCGCGACCTGCAGGTGCGGATCCATCTCGTAGTCGCTCCCGAACATGATCCGGGTCTCGATCCCGCCGTCGGTGAGCAGTGGCCGCCCGCCGGTGGCCGCCTCCACGAAGTCCACCCGTCCATTATCGGCGATTGGCGAGCTTACGAGTACTTTTCACCCATGGCGACCGGTCAGCGCTCCGTCCGCCGGAGGCCATTTGGCGTCCGCCTCTACCTCGCCTTCGCGTTCGCCGCGGTGGCGCTGATCACGGCCGGGATCGCCTACCTGGTCGTCGGCGACACCGGCAACCAGGGCGCCGGCCAGCGGCTCACCGAGCTCGCCGTCGGGCGCACCGTGGGCCTCGCCGACGCGATCGGCAACCGCCCGCCCCAGCAGACCGAGGCCACCCTCTCCGGGGTGATCGAGGAGGGCTACTCGGCCTGGGTCTTCGACGACCGCGGCAGGCTGACCACCTCGCCCACCGCCGAGGGGATCAATCTCCTCGACGTCCCGAACGCCCGCCGCGCCGCGCAGTCCTCGCTGATCGGCAGCCGCTACGTCGACGAGCTGCCCGGGGGCGCGACGGTGGTCGGGATCCCGATCTTTCGCGAGGGCCGGATCGCCGGGGCGCTGGTCGCCCGCTCGGTGCCTGCCCCCGAGGTCCGGCAGGCGATCGAGGCCGGCCGCGGCGACCGGCTGGCGGCGGTCGGGATCGCGGTCCTGGTCGCCCTGGTGGTCAGCTTCCTGATCGCGAGCGCGATCACCTCGCGGATCAAGCGGCTCGCGGTGAGCGCCGCGCGCCTTTCCGAGGGCGATCTCGATGAGCCGCTCGAGGGCACCGGCGGGCGCGACGAGATCACCGATCTCGGTCGCGCGCTGGAGACGATGCGGGGCGCGCTGCGGCGCACGTTCGGCGCCCTGCGCGAGGAGCGCGACCGGCTCTCGGCGATCCTCGAGGCCCAGTCGGACGCGGTCATGGTGGCCAAGACCGACGGTGAGGTTCGGTTCTCGAACGCCTCGGCGCGCCCTCTGATCGGCGAGGACGGGCGCGCGATCCCGCAGCTCATCCCGTGGCTGCGCCGCGCCTCGCGGCGGGCCGTGGTCGAGAACGACGCGCTGCGAGTCGGCGAGCGCCTCTACAGCCTCAACGCGCGACGGCTGCCCGCCGAGGACGCCCTGCTCGCCGTCGTCCGCGACCGCACCGAGGAGATCCGTCGCGCGGCCGCCGAGCGCGAGTTCGTCTCCAACGCCGCGCACGAGCTGCGCAACCCGATCGCCGGCATCTCGGGGGCGGTCGAGGTGCTGCGCGCGGGTGCCAAGGACGACCTCGACGCGCGCGAGCACTTCCTCTCGCGGCTCTCGGAGGACGCCGAGCGGATCAGCCGTCTGACCGAGTCGCTGCTCACCCTGGCGCGGATGGAGGCCGTGGGCGCGGGCGGCACCGAGGCGCTCGACGTGGCGCTCGTGGTCGAAGAGTCGACCGAGGCCGTCGCGCCGCCGGAGGGGATCGAGGTCGAGCTCGAGGCCGGCGACGACCTCGTCGCCCAGGGCGACCGGGCGCTGCTGCGCCAGGTGCTGATCGGCCTGATCACGAACGCGTTCAAGAACACCCCGCCGCCCGGCGAGGTGCGGATCCGAGCGCGGCCCGAGCCCGACGGCGCGGTGCGGATCGAGGTCGTCGACACCGGGACCGGGATCGCCTCGGAGGAGATCGGCCGGATCTTCGAGCGCTTCTACCGCGGCTCGGGATCCCTCCAGCAGGAGGGGTTCGGGCTCGGCCTCTCGATCGCCAGGCGGATGGTCGACGTGATGGGCGGCGAGATCGGGGTCGAGTCGGCCGAGGGCGAGGGGAGCACGTTCTGGGTCCGGCTGCGCGCCGCACAGCCCGCCACGACCCCGGTAGCGTGATCGGTAAGGTGCCCGGCGGCCGGCGCGCTCCGCGTCCCCGCCGCCGGGATCGATGATGGACCGAATTCTGGTTGCAGACGATGAGCCCTCCGTGCGCGACGCCGTGGGCTACGCGCTCGGCCAGGAGGGCTTCGACGTCACCCTCGCGGTCGACGGTGAGGACGCCGAGAGCAAGCTCGGCGACTCCGAGCCCGGCTACGACCTGCTCATCCTCGACATCATGATGCCGGGCCGCAGCGGGCTCGACATCTGCCGCGACGTGCGCTCGCGCAGCCCGGTGCCGATCATCCTGCTGACCGCCAAGGACGCCGAGGTCGACAAGGTCGTCGGCCTCGAGGTCGGCGCCGACGACTACGTCACCAAGCCCTTCTCGGTGCGCGAGCTGATCGGCCGCGTGCGCGCGCAGCTTCGCCGCCGCGAGCTCGACCGCTCGAGCACCGCCACCGAGGCGAAGACGATCGAGGCCGGCTCGGTGCGCATCGACCTCGCCCGCCACCTGGTCTCGATCCGCGGCGAGCCGGTCAACCTGACCCGCTCGGAGTTCCAGGTCCTGCGCCTGCTCGCCGAGCGCCCGGGCCAGGTCTTCAGCCGGCTCGAGATCATGGAGGAGCTCTGGCAGTCGGAGTTCTCGGGCGACGTCCGCGCCTGCGACGTCCACATCTCCAACCTGCGCCAGAAGGTCGAGCCCGACCCCCAGGACCCTGAGCTGGTGCTCACCGTGCGCGGGGTCGGCTACAAGCTCGCCGAGGGGTAGCGAGCCGCCCGGCGCGCGTAGAATCGCGCCGAGCGCCGGAGTAGCTCAGCTGGCCAGAGCACCTCATTCGTAATGAGGGGGTCACGGGTTCGAATCCCGTCTCCGGCTTGCTCGCACCCTCCCGCTGCGTCGCGCCCCGTGCGTCGGGCGCCGAAATCGGTCGCCATGCGGTGGAGTTCGGCCCGGCGTCGATGGCAGCCCGCCCGGCGCCGATGGCAGCCCGCCCGGCGCCGATGGCAGCCGGCCGTGGCGTCGATCTCAGCCCGCCGTGCCGGAGACCCGCCCGCACACGGGGCAGGTGTCGCCGCCGGGGATCGCGCCGTCGCCGCAGTAGGGGCAGACGTCGATCTCCTCGAGCACGCCGAGCAGCTCGCCGACCCGGCAGACCAGCAGCCGTTCCTCCTCGACCTCGACCCAGGTTCCGGCCGCGGCCGGGAACACGACGTGGTCGCCCGGCGCCACCGGCATCGCCACCCCGGCGCCCTCCCACCAGTCGAGGCCGGGGCCGACGGCGACCACGATCCCGTGCTGCGGGGGCGGCTCGTTGGTGCCCGGCGGGACGACGAGCCCGGAGCGCCGGACCCGGTCGGGGTCGAGCTCCTTGATCACCACGCGGTCGAAGATCGGGCGCATCAGGTGCTTCATCGCCCCCCAGTCTAGGCCCGCGCGAACGCGGCTTTGCGTCAGGGTTCGGTCGCCGTGACAACCCTTTCGACCGTGATCGTCACCCACGACTCGCGCCCGGCGCTCGCCGCGACCCTGCCGGCGCTGGTCGACCAGCTGCGCCCCGGCGACGAGCTGATCGTGGTCGACAACGCCTCCGCCGACGCCACCCCGGCGACCGTGCGCGGGCTCGCCCCGGAGGCGATCGTGATCGAGACCGGCGCCAACCTCGGCTTCGCCGCGGGCTGCAACCGCGGCGTGGACGCCGCTTCGGGCGAGCTCGTCTGCCTGCTCAACCCCGACGCCGCGCCGCAGCCGGGCTGGCGGGCCGCGATCGAGCTGCCGTTCGTCGACGGGCGCGGCTGGAGCGCCTGGCAGGGCCTGGTCACCGCCGGCGGCGGGCGGACGGTCAACAGCCGCGGCGGGGTCGTCCACTTCACCGGCATCGCCTGGGCCGGGGGCGCCGGCGAACCGCTGGCGCCCGAGGTCTCGGGCGAGCCCACGCCCCCCCGACCGCCCGGCGAGCCCGGCTTCGTCTCCGGCGCCTGCCTGGCGATCTCGCGCCGGCTCTACCTCGAGCTCGGCGGGATGCCCGAGCGCTTCTTCCTCTACCACGAGGACGTCGACCTCTCGCTGCGCGCCCGGCTTGCCGGCGGGCGGCTCGGGGTCGAGCCGGCCGCGCGCGTCGACCACGACTACGAGTTCGACAAGGGGGCGGCGAAGTGGCGCTACCTGGAGCGCAACCGCTGGGCGACCCTGATCCGCACCTACCCCGCCGCGCTGCTGGCGCTGCTCGCCCCGGCGCTCGTGGCGACCGACCTCGCGCTGCT
>WHSW01000213.1 GCA_009379895.1 Solirubrobacterales bacterium | reverse complement strand
AGAAGCCCGGCCCGCCGGCGCACGACGACGCGACCGCCGAGCAGATCCGCGAGCTGGTGACCAAGGGGGCGATGGGCATGGCGGCGATCATCGCCGTGGACGACGTCCACGCGACCTACGAGGCACTGGTCGCCCAGGGAGTCGAGTTCACCGAGGAGCCGACCGAGCGCTTCTACGGCACCGACTGCGGCCTGCGCGACCCGTTCGGCAACCACCTCCGGATCGGCACGCCCAAGGAGGGACCGATCGAGGTGCCCGATCCGTCCGAGTTCGCAGCGGAGAACACCGCCTGAGCTGAAACCGTGCCGAGAAGGATCCCGAGCGCGGGATGTACACTCGCGCGACACGCGACGGATCCTCGATGGAGGCGCACGAATGCTCGGCGATCATCCAATCAACGTGGTCCTGCTGGCCACGGACCTCGCAACCTCCAAGGACTTCTACGCCGGCAAGCTCGGCCTCGAGGTCCTGAACGAGAGCCGCCGAGGATCCGCGCCGAGCTCGATTTCGGCGCGCCTCGGGGCCGGTCTAGAATCGTCGCACGACGGTCGAGCGACACGAGACGCGAGCCGAGCTGCCCGGCGTCGGGACGTCCGAGCAGATAACCCCCGCCGAGTTGCGGCTCGCGACGCGCAACCACGGGTTTCCGCTCGAGGCGCTCTCCTACGACGTCACGCCGGCCGGGCTCCACTACCTGCTGATCCACTACGACATCCCGGCGGTCGATGCGGACGGCTGGCGGCTGACCGTCGACGGTCGAGTGGGCCGCGAGCTGTCCCTGTCGCTCGATGAGCTGCGCTCCCGGCCCGCGGCGACGGCCCCGGTGACCCTGGAGTGCGCCGGAAACGGCCGCGCCCAGCTCTCCCCGCGGCCGCTGAGCCAACCGTGGCTGCTCGAGGCGGTGGGGACGGCCGAGTGGACCGGCACGCCGCTCGGCGGCCTGCTCGAGGAGGCGGGGGTCGCCGACGACGCGGCCGAGGTGCTCTTCCGGGGGCTCGACCGGGGCGTCGAAGGCGGCGAGGAGCAGCGATTCGAGCGCAGCCTGGCGCTCGCCGACGCGCGGCGCGAGGAGGTGCTGCTGGCCTACGCGATGAACGGCTGGCCGCTGCCCCCCCAGCACGGCTTTCCGCTGCGGTTGATCGTGCCCGGCTGGTATGGGATGACGAGCGTCAAGTGGCTCGAGCGGATCACGGTTCTCGACCGGCCGTTCGAGGGTTATCAGCAGACGCAAAGCTACCGCCTGCGCCAAGTGCCCGACGAGGCCGGCGAGCCGGTTTCCCGGATGCTGCCCCGTTCGCTGATGGTGCCGCCCGGGATCCCCGATTTCGCGACCCGCGAGCGCCGGCTCACGCTCGGTCCCTGCACGCTGCGGGGGCGCGCATGGTCGGGGTTCGGCCCCGTGGAGCGCGTCGAAGCGAGCGCCGACGGCGGCGCGAGCTGGAGCGACGCGAGGCTTGGCCCGCAGCCCTCGAGGTGGGCGTGGCGGTCGTGGGAGTGGGACTGGGAGCCTCGCGAGCCCGGTGCCTACGAGCTCTGCTGCCGGGCCACCGACAGCGCCGGCAATGGGCAGCCGCAGGAGGCCGCCTGGAACCTCGGCGGCTACGCCAACAATGAGGTGCAGCGGGTGCGGGCGGTGGTCGCGGACGCGTAGGTCGCCGGCTCGGCGGCCGGCAGCCAAACCGCCGGTCGCTCACTGATCCGGGGCGCCCGGGGGCGGGTCGTAACGTCCGAGGTCGACGGCTACGCTGAAGGGCGTCCAGAACAGGAATACGCGTGGGAGCAGCGAAGTTTGGCTCCACTGGTGCGACCGTGGGTGAGTCGGCCGGCCGCGCGCTACTCGGCGCGCCCAGGGCTTCATAACCGGCATCCTCTGCCGAGACATAACCAATGAGCGTGCCTCGCGACAACCGACTCCCGTACATGCCGGGCATCGATGCCCTGCGGGCGATCGCCGTGCTCGCCGTGTTCGTCTACCACGCGGCCGGCGGCTGGCTTCCCGGAGGCTTCCTCGGCGTCGATGTCTTCTTCGTGATCAGCGGCTACCTGATCACCTCGTTGCTGCTCAGCGAGTACCGCACGCGCCGCAGCGTCAACGTGGGCCGCTTCTGGATCCGCCGCGCCAAGCGGCTGCTGCCGGCGGTCGGCGTGTTCATCGCGGTGACGATGGTGATCGCGGCGATCTTCACGCCGGAGGACATCTCGAGCCTGCGCGGCGACGCGCTCTCCGGGCTGGCCTACGTGGCCAACTGGCACTTCATCTTCGTCGATCAGTCCTATTTCGAGCAGTTCCAACGGCCGTCGCTGTTCCGCCACCTCTGGTCGCTGTCGGTCGAGGAGCAGTTCTACCTGCTCTGGCCGCTGGCGTTCGCCGCCGGGATGACCCTCTTCGGGCGCCGGCGGCTGATGATCGGGGCGATCGCCGGCGCCCTGGCCTCGGTCCTGCTCACGGCGGTGCTCTTCAACCCCGGCGAGGACCCGTCGCGGGTCTACTTCGGCACCGACACGCACGCGGTGGGGCTGCTCCTCGGGGTCACCCTGGCCCTCCTCTGGAACCCGGCCGAGCTGCGCGAGCGCCGGGTGGGCCGTTGGGCGCCCGCGGCGATCGATCTCGTCGGCCTCGTCGCGCTGGGGCTGCTGCTGGTCGCCTTCCTGAGCGTCAACGACTTCGACACCGGCCTCTATCGCGGCGGCTACCTGTGGGTGGCCCTGATCACGGCCGCGCTGATCGCGGCCCTGGCCCACCCGGCCGCGAGGATCGGTCGGGCGCTCGGGCGCCCGCCCCTGCTCTGGCTCGGCCTGCGCAGCTACAGCTTCTACCTCTGGCACTGGCCGGTGGTCGCCCTGACTCGCCCGGAGCTCGACATCTCGCTGCCGCGCGGGATCCTGGTCCCGCTCCAGCTCGTCGTCGTCCTCATCCTGGCCGACCTCTCGTACCGCTACGTCGAGGTTCCGTTCCGCGGCCGGGGCAGGCCGAACCTGCCCGCGCTGCCGCCGGCCTGGCGCCGCGTGGCTCGCCCCGCCCTGGCGATGGCCGTCGCGGCGACCGTGTTCCTGATCGGCTGGGGAGGGATCGCCCCCGGCGGCGATGGGGAGCGGCTGCAGGGGGTGGCCGCCGCCTCGACCAAGGAGTCCGCCCAGATCAACGTCGACGAGGGCGACGGCGAGGGGGGCGGCAACCAAGACAAGCACGAACGCGCGCCGAGGATCGTGGCTCTGGGCGACTCGGTGATGGTCGGCGCGAGCGACCAGCTCGCCGATCGGCTCGGACCGAAGTTCTCGATGGATGCGGCGGTCGGGCGCCAGGCGGACGACTTCGTCTACCTGGTCCAGCAGCTCGACGCGAACGGCGACCCCCCCGACGCGTTGATCATCCAGATGGGCAACAACGGGCCCTTGCTCGACGACGAGATGGAGGCCCTGCGCGAGGCGACGGCGGACATCGATCACGTCTTTCTGATCAACGACCACGCCCCGGTGAGCTGGGTCGAGGAGTCCAACCAGCGGCTCGCCACGGCGGCCGCCGACTGGCCGCACACGACGCTGATCGACTGGGCATCGCTGGCCAGCTCGGACGGCGATCTGACCTGGGACGGCGTGCACCTGCAACCCGCCGGCGCCGAGGCCTACGCGCGGCTGGTCGCCGGCGCGGTGAATAACGCGTCGTAGTCGTCGCCCGCGCCGCGATCCCGCACCTCATCCTGCTCGGGGACGGGCGCTCGGACTGGTCGGCCCATCGCTTCCGGCGCGACGAGATCGACGCCTGGACGATCGGGTAGCCCGCCAGCGGCGCCGCAGCGGCGCCGGCCCGGCCGGGATAAGGTTGCGCGCGATGCGTCGCCATGCCCGCGCCCTCGCCCTCCTGGTCGCCGGGTTCGTGATCGGGGCGATCGCGGTCGGCGGCGCGCTCGCGGCCCGCTACGAGACGGCCGATGGGACCGCCGTGACCTCGATCAAGCTGACCGGCGGCGGCCTGCCCGACCTCGGCGCCTCGTCGACCTATGGGGTCGCCGAGCTGCCGCAGACGATTCGCGCCTACCACGACTCCGGGCGCTATGACGACGATCTCGCCGAGGTCGACTCCGTGGCCAAGCGGTCGCTCAAGCGCCAGCTGCGGCGCCTGCGCGAGTCGCCGGGGCCGGGCAAGTACAGCGAGTGCGACCGTCGCGGCAAGAAGTGCAAGCGGGTCCGGCCGGCGATCGTCCTAGACATCGACGAGACCTCGCTCTCCAACTACGAGGGACTCGACGCGGCGGACTTCAGCCAGGCCGGTCTCGTCCCCGGCGCCGTCGGGGGCGACGATCCGGCGATCGCGCCGACCCTCGACCTCTATCGGCTCGCGCGCCGGCGCGGGGTGGAGGCGCACTTCATCACCGGGCGCCCCGAGGCGATCCGCGGACCGACCGAGTCCAACCTCCACAGCGTCGGCTTCGACCGGGGCTTCAGCCTGACGATGAAGCCCTCGGGCGAGGAGGTGATCCCGTACAAGAGCGGCGAGCGGGAGGAGATCGGGGAGGACGGCTTCGAGATCCTGGTCAACGTCGGCGACCAGGACTCCGACCTGGCCGGCGGCCACGCGCGGCGGGCGTTCAAGCTGCCGAACCCGATGTACTACATCCCCTGACCCGGCGGCGAGGGGAGCCCTAGCCGGGGGCGAGGAACGCGGCCACCTCGCGGGCACAGCGCCGCGGCTCCTGGTCGAAGACGAAATGGCCCGCGCCCTCGACCACCGCGAGCCGGGCGCCTGGGATCTCGCGCTGGAAGCGCCTCGCCCCGGCGAGCGGGGCGAACTCGTCGCCCTCGCCCCAGAGGAGCAGGGTCGGCACGCCGAGCTCGGCCAGGCGCCCGTCCCAGCGCGCGAGCTTCGAGAAGTCCATCGAGCGGTAGAAGTCGACGGTCGCGCGCCGCCCGCGTCCAGCGGCGAACGGTGCCCAGTAAGCGTCGATGTCGGCCTCCTCGAAGGCCGCTCCCTGCGAGCCGAGCAGAGCCGCGAAGCCGTCGCGGTCGAGCGCCGCAACCAGCTCCTCGCCCTGCTCGCCGCGGACCGCGTCGGCCATCCCGTGCCAGCGCCCGTCGCTGAAGAAGCCCGTGTCGCTGATCACCAGCGCCTCGACCTCGGCCGGGTGATCGCACGCCCAGGCGAGGCCGACGAAGCCGCCCCAGTCGTGGACCACCAGCGCGACCCGACCGAGCTCGAGGTCGCGGTGCAGCCCGGTCAGCGCCTCGAGGTTGCGCTCGAAGGTCGCCGGTGCCTGCTCCGCTGAGTCGCCGAGGCCGTAGAGGTCGGGCGCCACACAGCGCCGCCCTCCGCCGGCCAGCGCCTCCATCACCTCGACCCACATCCGTGAGCTCTGCGGAAAGCCGTGGACGAGCAGCGCCGGGGGCGCGGTCTCGCCGCCCTCGGGGATCGCCTCGCGGTAGGCGAGCCCGTCGCGCTCGCGCAGCTCGATCGCGGCCACGGCCCCACCCTAACGCGACCCGCGCCCCCGCTACGCTTGCGGCCCGCGGCGCCTTGGCGGAGTGGCTACGCAGCGGCCTGCAAAGCCGTTTACGCCGGTTCGATTCCGGTCGTCGCCTCTCACGGAATCCCGCTCCGCAGGCGGGATTC
>WHSW01000212.1 GCA_009379895.1 Solirubrobacterales bacterium | reverse complement strand
CTCGACCGTGAGCGAGCGATTGGTCCCGGTTTCGTACTGGCCGACGAATCCATCGGCCTGAAGCCAGCCGGCGAGCGCTGCCTCTGCGCGCTCAACCCGGGTGCTTTCCGCCATCGCTTCGAGGCAATCGACGCCGTCGAGGTCATGGCCGTCGGTCGGTCCGCCGGCGGTGACCAGCGCAGGCTCGCCGACTCGCGCCCGATGCGGATGGAGATGCATCCGCATGCCGACCTCGAGCTCATCTACGCGCAGCCACCGCGGAGCCTCTCCGCGCCTGTCTACGGCCTTGACCACATGGTCGGGCGTTGCCTCGACGTAGATTCCGTTTCGCATCCGGACGCGCATCACCGGCTTCGCGCCGTTGGCCTTTACGGCGACGATCCGGGTCGTTCCGCCGGCGTCGTAGACCTCTCGTCCGATTTCCTCTCCCTCGACCAGCTGGCCGATCGGCACCATGCCCTCGGGCGTCGAGATCAACGCCCCGTACGGCTGGCAGGCGCTGCACTGCGGGTGCTCCTCGAAGCCGACGTTGAACCAGACCGGGCTGTTGAAGGCGGCCTTCTGGTGCAGAAGGATGTGGGTGAGCTCGGCCTCGAAGGCGTCGGCGTCCTCGGCGGAGGCGAAGTAGTCGCCGTCGCGGCCCCAGGCGGCGATCGTGCCGGCGACGCGGGAGACCATCTGCTTGACCGAGCGCTCGCGCTCGGGCGAGCCGATCCGGCCCCGGAAGTACTTCTGGGCGACGATGTTGGTCGCGTTCTGGGACCAGCTCTTGGGGAACTCGACGCCGCGCTGCTCGAAGGCGGGGCTCTCGGGGTCGCCGATCACCGCGTCGCGAAGCTCCCACTCGACCTCGTCGAACGGGTGGACGCCGGCGGTCGTGAAACGCCGCGGGCAGGTCAGGCCTCCCTCGCTCACATTTACGGCATTTGCAGCGCTTTCCGCCATCCTCTCGCTCCTCTTCTCCTGGCTTTGCGACCTAAGATCTCGTTTGAACGGGTAACGATGCACTCTTGCGCTCGGCCCGGACAGAACCGCCCTCGGCCGACCCCGCAATATCCGCGTTCGCCGCCGGCAGGGTGCCCAGGAACTGCAGGTAGGCGCCGCGGTCGAGCGACTCGAGGCCGGCGAGGCACTGCGCCCCGATCCGCGCGGCGCTCAGCTCGCCGCCGGCCGCCTCGATCGCGAGCTCGACCCGGTCGACCAGCGCCTCGACGTCGTCGGCGCTCACCTGCCGCTTGTGGGTCGCGCGCAGCAGCGCCGCCCGCAGCTTGGCCCGCTGGAAGCGCTGGCGCCCGCCGTGGCGCTTGCGCACGAACAGCGGCCCGGCGTCGGAGCGCTCGAAGGTGGTGAAGCGGTGCGCGCAGGCCGGGCACTCGCGCCGCCGGCGCACGGCCGCTCCGCCGTCGGCGCGCCGGCTCTCCAGGACGCGGGTCGGCCGGTGACATCGCGGGCAGTCCATGACGACATATTCTACTAGTCCTGGGGTTCTCCTACATCTCACAGACGCTAGATGTAGTGCGCGGTTTCGGCCGATCTTTCGAGCTGGCCGGGCGGCTCGGCCGACGGGCTGGTTCGGGCGGCTGCCTTCGTGCATATATTCGACCGGCGCCGGGAAGTGACGCCTCGCGGGGGCGCACCGGCGGCCGTCGCCACGCGTCTTCTCTACGCTCTGATCACTTGACCACGCAGGCCGCACGATGAGCCCCAAGGAACGCTTCCACGAGCGCCGCGACGCCGCGATCGAGCGGATGAGCGACGCGCGCGAGGCCGCCGGCGAGCGGATGACCGACGCCCGCGGCGCCGCCGGCGAGCGGATGACCGACGCGCGCGAGGCCGCCGCCGAGCGGGTCGCCGATGTGCGCGACGCGACCGCCGCCGCGGTCGCCGACGCGCGCGAGGCCGTCGCCGGCCAGTTCGCCAAGGTCAAGCCGCGGCTGCGCGGCGTCTCGCACGAGTACGCGTTCTTCGCCTCGCTCTTCTTCGGCGCGGCGCTGATCCTGCTCGCCAAGGGCCTCGAGGCGCGGGTCGCGGTCGCGATCTACGCGGTCAGCCTCTCGGCGCTGTTCGGGGTCAGCGCCCTCTATCACCGGGTCAACTGGAAGCGGCCCTCGGCCCGACAATGGATGCGCCGCCTCGACCACACGATGATCTTCTTCTTGATCGCCGGCACGGTCACCCCCTTCACGCTGCTGGTCATGGAAGGGCCGCTGGCGACCCCGCTGCTGATCGCCGTCTGGGCCGGCGCCCTGGCGGGGACCGTGGTCGAGCTGATCTGGACCAGCTCCCCGAAGTGGGTCTCGGCCGCCGTCTACGTCGCGGTCGGCCTGATCGGCGCGATCGGCTTTCCGGCGATCGTCGCCCAGACCGGGATCGTCGCCGGCGTGCTGATCGCCGGCGGCGGCGCCCTGTACGCGTCGGGGGCGGTGATCTACGCGGCGGGTCGGCCCGACCCGCGCCCGGCCGTGTTCGGCTACCACGAGATCTTCCACGTGCTCGTGATCGCCGCCGCCGCGGCGCACTTCGCCGCGATCGCGCTCTTCGCCCTGCCGGCCTGACCGCCGCCCGCCGACGGCGAGGCGTAGGATCGACATAAGTGTGATCAGGCAGCGGATGGGAACGTGACCAAGACAGCGGGGGAGTTGACCAAGGCGGTTGAGGAGAAGGAGCGGGTCGTCGTCCGCTTCGCGGGCGATTCGGGCGACGGCATCCAGCTCGCCGGCGACCGGTTCGCGGCCGCCACGGCGCTGATCGGCAACGACCTCGCCACGCTGCCCGACTTCCCCGCCGAGATCCGCGCCCCCGCCGGGACCCTCGCCGGCGTCTCCGCCTTTCAGATCCACTTCGCCTCCCGCGAGATCCTCACCCCGGGCGGCCGGCCCAACGTGCTCGTGGTGATGAACCCGGCGGCGCTGCGGGTCAACCTGGCCGAGCTCGAGCGGGGCGGGATCGTGATCGCCAACGAGGACGGCTTCAGCGACCACAACCTGCGCAAGGCGGGATACGAGGACAACCCGCTCGACGACGAGACGCTCGCCGACTACCGCCTCTTCCGCGTCCCGATGACCTCGATGACGGTCCGCGCCACCGACGGGATCGACGGGATCACGGCGCGCGACGCGGCGCGCTCGAAGAACCTCTTCGCGCTCGGCCTGGTCTCGTGGATGTACAGCCGGCCGACCGATCAGACGCTCGCCTGGATCGAGGAGAAGTTCGCCGCCAAGCCCGCGGTGCAGGCGGCGAACCTCGCCGCCTTTCGGGCCGGCTACAACTTCGGCGAGACCGCCGAGCTGCTCCAGGTCCACTACGAGGTCAAGCCGGCGCCGGCCGAGCCCGGCACCTACCGGGCGGTGAACGGCACCCAGGCGCTGGCGCTGGGGCTGATCGCGGCCGGCATCCGCAGCGGGCTGCCGCTGTTTCTCGCCAGCTACCCGATCACCCCGGCGTCGGAGATCCTGCACGAGCTCTCGCGCCGCAAGCGGTTCGGGATCCGCACGGTCCAGGCCGAGGACGAGATCGCCGCCGCGAACATGGCGCTCGGCGCCGCCTTCGGCGGGCACCTCGGGGTCACCGCGACCAGCGGCCCCGGCATGGACCTGAAAGCGGAGACGATCGGGCTCGCGGTGATGCTCGAGCTGCCGCTGCTGGTCGTCGACGTGCAGCGCGCCGGGCCCTCGACCGGGATGCCGACCAAGACCGAGGCCGCCGACCTGCTGATGGCGATGCACGGCCGCCACGGCGAGTCGCCGCTGCCGATCGTCGCGGCCGCGACGCCGGCCGGGTGCTTCGACGCCGCCCTGGAGGCGGCCCGGATCGCGGTCACCTACCGGACCCCGGTGATCCTGCTCTCCGACACCTTCCTCGCCAACTCCTCCGAGCCCTGGCTGCTCCCCGACGCCGCGCAGCTGCCCGGGATCGACCCCGGCTTCGCCACCGCGCCGACCGGCGACGGCGACTTCCGCCCGTACGCGCGCGACCGCAACCTCGCCCGCCCCTGGGCGCTGCCCGGGACGAGGGGCCTCGAGCACGTGATCGGCGGCCTCGAGAAGCAGGACGGCACCGGCACGATCAGCTACGACGCCGACAATCACGCCCGGATGACCGAGCTGCGGGCGGCGAAGGTCGGCGGGATCGCCGCCGACATCGGACCGCTGGAGGTCGATGACCCCGACGGCGCCGAGATGCTGGTCCTCGGCTGGGGCTCGACCTACGGCGCGATCACCGGCGCCGTGCGCAGGCTGCGCCGGCGCGGCAAGCGGGTCGCCGCGGCCCACCTGCTCCACCTCAGCCCGCTGCCCCAGAACACCGCCGAGGTCCTGAGGGCGTATCGGCGGATCCTGATTCCCGAGGTCAACACCGGGCAGCTCGTCAAGGTGATCAGGGCCGAGTTCCTGATCGACGCCGAGAGCTACACCAAGGTCGAGGGGCTGCCGATCTTCGCCGAGGAGCTCGACGCGGCGATCGAGGAGCGGCTGAGCGGGGGCACGAGTTGAGCGAGAGCACCACGGCGACCAACGGCAGGCCGGCCTCCGGCGGCAACGGCGCCGCCGCGACGCTGACCAAGAAGGACTTCGCCTCCGATCAGGAGACGCGCTGGTGCCCGGGCTGTGGCGACTACGCGATCCTCGCCACCGTCCAGCAGTTCCTGCCCGAGCTCGGGATCCCGCCGGAGCGGATCGTGTTCGTGGCCGGGATCGGCTGCTCGGGCCGCTTCGCCTACTACATGAGCACCTACGGTCTGCACGGGATCCATGGCCGGGCGCCGGCGCTCGCGACCGGCCTCGCGCTCGCCCGCCCCGACCTCTCGATCTGGGTCGTGACCGGCGACGGGGACGGGCTGTCGATCGGCGGCAACCACCTGATCCACGCTCTGCGCCGCAACGTGCCGATCAAGATCCTGCTCTTCAACAACCAGATCTACGGGCTGACCAAGGGCCAGTACTCGCCGACCAGCGAGGTCGGCAAGGTGACGAAGTCGACGCCGTTCGGTTCGCTCGACCAGCCGTTCAACCCGCTGAGCCTGGCGCTCGGCGCCGAGGCCACCTTCGTCGCCCGCACCGTCGACACCGACCGCAAGCACCAAGCCGACATCCTGCGCGCCGCCGCCGGCCATCAGGGCTCCGCCCTGGTCGAGATCTACCAGAACTGCAACGTCTTCAACGACGGCCAGTTCAGCGACATCGTCCGCAAGCAGCAGCGCGACGAGATGATGATCGAACTGGTCGACGGCGAGCCGATCCGCTTCGGGGCCGAGGGCGAGCGCGGCGTCGTCCGCGACGCCGGCGGGCGCCTGCGGGTCGCCGACGTCGCCGAGGCCGGCGACCGCGCGCTCGTCGTTCACGACGCCCATGACCCCAACCCGAGCCAGGCTTTCGCCCTCGCGCACCTCGCCGACCAGCCGACCGGCCCGACCCCGATCGGCGTCTTTCGCGCCGCCGAGCGCCCCGTCTTCGCCGCCGAGCTCACCCGCGTGCCCGAGCAGGTGTTTCGCAACGCGACGGAGCTGTTTGCGACCTCGACCGCGGGCGGCGTGATGCCGATCGCGACGCTCGATGGAGAGCCGGTGGGCGACGGCAGCCCCGGTCCGGTGACGCGCCGGCTGCGCGACCTGTACTGGGCGGCCCACGACGACCCGCGCTATACGACCCCCGTCGACTACGCCGCCTAGATGAGTAATTCCACGGCGTCAGGCAACGAACGCGACCAACGATCGCGTCGG
>WHSW01000211.1 GCA_009379895.1 Solirubrobacterales bacterium | reverse complement strand
CGGCACCGGTGGCCCCTCCCGGGTCATGGGCAGCCAGTCGCTCGCCGAGGAACTCGTCCACGCGGGCTCGCTGCCCGGTCGCAGCGAGCTGTGGGAACGGATCCGGCGGGAGACCGAGGCGGTTGCCGTCGCCGGCCTGCCCGTGCTGCTGTCCGGCGAGCAGGGGACGGGCAGGCTGCACGTCGCACGACACCTGCACGCGCGCTGGTGCCGCGGTGGCCCGCTGACCGTGCTCGACGCGCTGCTCGCCGACGCCGAGATCGGCGCGCACCTGCCGGCCGAGGAGATCGACCGGGCGCTCGACCCGCGGGGCTATCTCGGCTCGGCGGACGCGTTCATCGACCGGGCGCTGGAGCGCTACGAGGCGGCGCCGTGACGCCCCCGCTCGAGCACCGTTTCGACGGCCCCGAGGACGCGCCGGTCGTCATGCTCTCGAACTCGCTCGGGACCTCGCTCGAGGTCTGGGACGACGAGATCCCGGCGCTGGCGGGACCGTTCCGGGTCCTGCGCTACGACCATCGCGGGCACGGCGGCTCGCCCGTCCCGCCGGGCCCCTACGCGATCGCCGAGCTCGCGCGCGACGCGCTCGAGCTGCTCGATCGGCTCGGCGTCGCGCGGGTGGCCTTCTGCGGTACCTCGCTCGGCGGGATGGTCGGCATGTGGCTGGCGATCGAAGCCCCCGAGCGCGTCGACCGGCTCGCGCTCTGCTGCACCTCGGCCCATCTCCCGCCGCGAGAGGGGTGGATCGAGCGCGCCGCCACCGTGCGCGCGCACGGGATGGAGGCGGTCGCCGACGCGGCACTCGAGCGCTGGTTCACGCCGGGCTACGCGGGCCGGCGGCCGGAGGCCGTCGAACGAGCGCGCCGGGCGCTGCTCGACACGCCCGCGGAGGGCTACGCGGGCTGCTGTGAGGCGATCGCCGAGTGTGACCTGCGCGGGGAGCTCAGGCGCATCCGCGCGCCGACGCTGGTGATCGCCGCCGAGGACGACCCGGCGACCCCGCCCGAGCACGCGCGGCTGATCGCCGAGGCGATCGACGGCGCCCGCCTCGTGGTCCTGGCGCGGGCGCGGCACCTGGCGAGCGTCGAGCGCGCGGAGGCGGTCAGCGACGAGCTGCTCGCCCACCTCGTCGCGGGGACACCGGCGTGAGCGGCGAGGATCGCGAGCGGGGCATGAGGGCGCGCCGGGAGGTGCTCGGCGATCGGCACGTGGACGCCGCGATCGAGCGCACGAGCGAGTTCACGGCCGAGTTCCAGGAGCTGATCACGCGCTACGCGTGGGGCGAGATCTGGACCCGTCCCGGCCTCGACCGACGCACCCGCAGCGCGATCACGCTCACCGCGCTGATCGCCCGGGGCCAGCACGACGAGCTCGCCATGCACGTCAGGGCCGCCCTGCGCAACGGCCTGAGCCGCGACGAGATCAAGGAGGTCCTGCTGCAGAGCGCGATCTACTGCGGGGTGCCGGCGGCCAACTCCGCCTTCGCGGTCGCCCAGCGCGTGCTCGAGGAGGACGACGCGGATTAGCGCGGCCGCCGCGCCAAGAGCCTCAGCGACGCCGGGCCGGCACTAGATCGGGTACTGCCGTGAGCCCGTCTGGACTGTGATCCAGCGCAGCTCGGTGAACTCCTCGAGCCCGGCCTTGCCGCCGAAGCGGCCGAACCCGCTCGCCTTGACGCCGCCGAAGGGCATCTGCGCCTCGTCGTGCACGGTGGCCCCGTTGACGTGGCAGATGCCGCTCTCGATTCGCCGGGCGAGCCCGAGCGCGGTGGGCACGTGGCCGCCGAAGACCGCGGCCGCGAGCCCGTACTCGGTGTCGTTCGCGACCCGGACCGCCTCGTCGGGGCCGTCGACGCGGATGATCCCGACCACGGGCCCGAAGGACTCCTCGCTGTAGATCCGCATCCCCGAGGTCACGCCGCTGAGCACCGTGGGTGGGAAGACTGGTCCGTCGGCCTCGCCCCCGGTCACCACCTCGGCGCCGTTCGCGACCGCGTCGTCGACCAGCCCGGCGACGCGATCGACCGCGGCCTGGTTGACCATCGGGCCGATCTGGGTCTCCGGGTCGCGCGGATCGCCGATCTTGAGCGCGCTCGCGCGCTCGCCCAGGCGCGCGGTGAAGGCTCCGGCCACCGACTCGTCGACGACGATGCGCTCGGTCGACATGCAGATCTGTCCCTGGTGCATGAAGGCGCCGAACTTCGCCGCGGCGGTCGCCTCGTCGAGGTCGGCGTCGGCGAGCACGACGAGGGGCGCCTTGCCGCCGAGCTCGAGCAGCACTCGCTTCAGGTGGCGCGCGGCGTTCTCGGCGATCAGCCGCCCGACCCGCGTCGACCCCGTGAAGTTGATCCGGCGCACCGCCGGGTGGGCGATCAGCTCGTCGACCATGGCGGCGGCGTCGTCGGCCTCATGGGTGATCAGGTTGACCGCTCCGGCCGGCAGCCCGGCGTCGTCCAGGGCCCGGATGATCTCGCCGTGGGTGCGAGGACAGACGTCGGACGCCTTGAGGACGACCGTGTTGCCGAAGGCGAGCGGCTGCGCAACCGCCCGCGTGCCGAGGATCACGGGGGCGTTCCAGGGTGCGATCCCGAGCACGACCCCGGCCGGCTGGCGCACGCCCATCGCGGTCAGACCGGGCACGTCGGAGGGAATCACCTCGCTGGTGACCGCGTACGTCTGCGCCGCCGCCTCGCTCAGCATCCCGGCGGCGAAGCTGACGTTGAACATGCCCCAGCCGAACGTCCCCCCGGTCTCCCGGGTGACGATGCCGGCGATCTCCTCGGCTCGCTGGCCGAGCAGGGCCGTGGCCTTCTGCAGCAGCTCGCGCCGCCGACCCGGGGCCGTCGTCGACCATTCGCCGAACGCCTCGGCGGCGGAGTCGGCCGCCGCTCGCGCGTCCTCGCGGGTCGCGGCCGCGGCGCTTCCCGCCGCCTCGCCGGTGTACGGGTCGACCTGGTCGAAGGCGCGCTTGGAGCCCGCCTCCCGCCAGGCTCCGCCGATCAGCAGTCCCTGCTCGTCGAGTTGCGTGGTGGCCATGCTCGCTCCCGTCTCTCCTCGGTCATCCGACCGCCTGTGCGTCCAGTCTCAGGCTACCTGAGATTCGATCGGCACCCGTGACCGTGGGCGGCGGTCCGGGGGCGGCCGGCGATGCCAAATAGGATCCAGGCGAGAGTGAGGAGACAGGTGGCTTACTTCAGGGACGCGCGGGACGTCTGCGACGCGCTCGGCAAGCCGTTCGTCGACCTCGCCGAGCATGCGGAGCAGGCCTCTCGAGCGGGGGAACACGGCGGCCCGTGAAGGCATCCGAGTGGGCCGACACGGTGCGTGAGCTCGCCGCGAGGCGCGAGGCGCGCTACGAGCCGGTCGGCGGGCTCAACCCGCGGGGGGGGCCGGTCGCGCTCTGCCCCGGCGGGACCAACCGGATCACCGGCCAGCTCGCCGACGGGTTCTGGGGCGCCTCCTGTGACGCCGACGAGCACGAGGAGGGCGGGCTGTTCTCGAAGACGGTGCTGCCGCGCGCCGTGCTCACGAAGTCCCACATGCCCGACCTGGCGAAGGTGGTCCCGATGTTCAACGTGGAGTCGGTCGAGCGCGACCCCGGGGACCTGATCGAGCACGCGGCGAGCCGGCGCAAGGTCGAGTTCGAGTCGATCGAGTTCAACCGGCGCTTCCTCGCCACCGTGCCCTCCGACTACGACCCGATCGCGTTACGCGAGCTGTTCAGCCCCGGCTTCCTCGACTGGGTCGCGCAGATCCACGACGAGATCGACTTCGGGGTCACCGACCGCCAGCTCTACTTCATGTGGCGCCTCGAAGGCCGCACCGCCGACGAATACGAGGAGGCGCTCGGCAACGCCGGCCGGCTGTTTGGCCGCCTGCGCTCTGAGATGGACGAGCACGGCCTGCACACCTACCCCGCCGGCCCCTGGCACGCGGGGCTGGAGCCGTTTCCCGACGAGACCGGGTAGCGCGCCGCGCGGCGCAACCTACCCCTTACTCCTCGTAGCCGTCCTCTCCGGGCAGGACGATGCGATGGTTCGAGCGCGTGCCGATCACGCGCGGCAGGATCGGGGCGACCGCGCGCTCGCGTGCGGCGGCGATCACCTCGTCGGCGCTCGCATGGGAGTCGAGCCCCTCGAGCGTCTTGATCGTCGGAAAGACGAGCTCGAGGTCGCCGGCGGCATGGGCGTCGAGCGCCGCGCGCGGCTCGAACCAGCCGGCCTCGGAGACCTCGGCGCGATCGGGTCGCGGCGGCGAGTGCGGCGGCGCCAGGCCGACGAGGAAGACGGTGTCGAAGCGAACCGGCGCGACCTCGGGCGTGACCCAGCGCGACCAGCCGATCAGCTCGGGATCCTCGCCGAGATCGATCCCCGCCTCCTCGAGCAGCTCGCGGGCGGCGCACTGCGCCGGGCTCTCGCCGGGTTCGATCGCGCCGCCGGGAAAGACCCACACCCCGGGCATGAAGGAGGCCGAGATGCTGCGCTTGACCATCAGCACCTCGACTCGGCGCTGGACGTGCCGGCCGCCCCGGCGGAGCAGCAGGACCGTCGCCGCGGGCCGCGGGGTCGCCGGGTCGTCGCTCACCGGGGGGACGATAACCTGGCGACGGTGACCGCCGAGACCGAGACCAAGCAGCTCTGGATCTGCACCTCCTGCGGGTTCATCTACGACCCCGACGACGGCGACCCCGACGGCGGCATCCCGCCCGGGACCGACTTCGACGAGATCCCGGACTCCTGGTTCTGCCCCGTCTGCGGCGCCCGCAAGGCCGACTTCGAGCCCTACGACGAGTAGCGGCCGCGCATATGGGCGTGAGTCGCCGCTAGTCCAGCGCCCGCTCGCGGCGCAGGCGCACGGTGCGGGCGGCGATCAGCCAGGCGAGCGCCCCGATCAAGGCCAGCGGGCCGAGTACCGCGAGGCTGATCAGCGTCACCCCGCCGATCACCTCGAGCACGTGGCCGGCGTCGTCGAAGGCGTCGGGCAGGCTCCAGCCGCCGCCGGCGGATCCGCGCCCGCTCGAGGTGACCTCGACCTCGACGGTCGCAAAGCGCCCCTGGCGCTTGACGCCGTCGAGCCGGGCGCGCTGCGCGTCGGCGGTCGCCTCGAGCGAGTCGATGCGCGCCCTGCTCACCAGGCGCTGCTCCGGGGTGTCGGCGCGAATCAGCTCGATCCGGGCCCGGCGCAGCTGGTCGAACGTGTTGGCCAGCTCCCTGCGGGCCCTGACGGCCCGGGCGGTGATGTCGTCGGTCGCCTCGGTGCGCGAGAGCACGTCGGCGAGCGCCGAGAGGTCGCCGAGCGCGGCGTCGAGCCGCGCGTGCGGGATCTGCAGCGAGAGGGACGCCTGCGCCTGATCGCGGTCGGTGCTCACCCGCGAGTCGGAGACGATGCCGTGGTGGCGGTCGGTGACCTCGACCACCTGGTTGGCGACGTCCTGGACCTCGCCGGCATCGGCGCCGAGCGTGATCCGCGCGCTCGCGTCGACGATCCGCCGGTCGGCGCCGCGGGCGATGCCGGCCGGGTCGCCCTCGGTCGGGGGCGCCGGGGCGGCGGCGTCGGAGGCGTCGTCGCGGTCGAGCGCTTCGGGGGCGCTTGGCGCCGGGGCGGCCGCGTCGGTCCCCGACGCGGCGTCCGCCTCGGCGAACGGTGCATCGGTCACCGGGTACCCCCTGTCTCACGCAGTCCGCAACGCGCCCCCGCCTCGGCGAGTGCCCGGGTCAGCGACGCGGCCGCGTGCCT
>WHSW01000210.1 GCA_009379895.1 Solirubrobacterales bacterium | reverse complement strand
GAAATAGGCGCCGCTCTCGCTCGTAGAGAATTCCCACGAGCCCCTGGGGCGCCGAGGTCGCGACGGTCGACACGCGGACCCTCACGCCAGGGCCGCGGAGCTCGCTCATCGCCCCGGCCCGCAGACGTTCCGGCGGGTGCCGGGGGCGCCGTAGTCGTCTGGCTCAGAAACCGCTGCGTCCGAAGGTCGACCCGCCGCGGCGGGTGTCGATCTCGGGGTTCGCGGGGCGGCTGTTCTTCCGCTTCTCCCAGCGCTCGAAGAACGAGAACACGGCGGACGCGACGCGCTTGATCCGACTCATAGGCCCACTATAGGGCGCGCAGGAAATAGCGCCGGATTCGCGCAAACTGCGCATTTTCATCGGCCCGCGTGGACCCGCGGCGCGGGCAGGGGAACTAGCCAGGAGCCGCCGCGGAGGCGCGGTGGCGCTCGACCCGGGCGCGGATCGCGAGCGCGACCGCGGCCACGGTCGCCAGCATGCCGAGCACGACCGCCGGGAACTCGAACCTGTACTGGGTCGCGACCGTGGCCAGGAAGAACCCCACCTGGTAGGCCAACCCGGCCAGCGCCAGCGCCCCGACGATCGCCGCCTCGCGCCCGCGGCGCAGCAGCCACCAGGCCGCCGCGGCCGCGAGCAGCAGATAGATGAACGGCCGGTAGATGAACAGGCCCGAGTCGAGGCTGCCATCGGAGACGAAGAGCTTCAGGTAGTCGACCAATGTGCGGTTCGAGTCGGTGAACGCGATCTCGTAGCCGAACGGGTTGGGGTCGATGCCGGGGTGATAGACGACGAGCTCCCCCGCGGTGAGGCCGATCTGGCGCAGCCACGCGTCCCAGTGCACGTCGAGCCAATCGAACGGGTGGTCGAAGACGTAGTCGAGCCAGGCGTCGCCCAGGTCCGCGGTCTGCTCGCCGCTGAGTGGGGTGTGAAAGATCGCGTTCGGCCCCGCGACCATCGGGATGATGTTGTCGAGCGAGCTGGTCGACTCGATCGCGCCGACCCCTCCGGCGTAGACGCTGTCGGGGAACAGCGAGCGGTCCTCGCGGCGCGAAAAGGCCGCGAGGTCGTAGATGTAGACGCCCTGGGTGGGGTGCACGGTGAATGTGCCCGCCACGCGCACCGCCGCCACCTGCGCCCCGAGCACGACGATCGTCAGGGCCAGCCCGGCGACGATCGGCGCTCCGAGGCGGACCAGGCGGCGCCGCCCGTCGAGCCTCGGGCCCCAGAGCAGGAACGCGACCGCGATCACGGCGATCGCCACCGCGGGCGCCGCGTTCTGGCGCGCGGCGAGACAGAGGAACGCGGCCACCGCGGCGAGCACCAGTGGCCAGGTCGCGGGTCGCCCCGGCCGGCGCGCCGCGAGGGCGATCAGCCCGAAGGTGAGCACCAGCAGGCAGACGAACCACGTGTCGCGGCCGAGCAGGCCGAGCTGGCCGAGGACCGGCGGTGAGAGCGCGACCAGCGCCGCCGCGATCGAAGCGCCGAGTGGGCGCAGCGCGACGCGCAGGACGAGGTACGAGCCGATCAGAAAGACGGCGGCCTGGATCAGGAGCAGGACGCCCGGTCGCACGCCCAGCGGCCAGCCGAGCTTCCAGAGGAAGAGCAGGATCGGCGTGTGCTGGTCGTTGATCGGCGCGTCGCCGCGAACCTGGCTGATCTGGACCAGCGTGTCCGCGTTCATGTGGCCCGGCCAGAAGCCGACCGCGACCACCGCCAGGGCGAGAAGGAGCGGCAGGCGAGGCGCGAGCCAGCCGAGCAGAGCATCGAAGCGAGGGCGCAACGGACGCGGGATCATATTCTCGGCTCCCTTGATCTCGATCGTCATCCCCGTGCTCAACGGCGGCTCGGAGCTCGAGCGCTGCCTCGACGCGATCCGCGACCAGCGGCTCGACGATCGCTTCGAGGTCGTCGTCATCGACTCCGCGTCGACCGACGCGAGCGTGGCGACGGCTCGCGGGCGGGGCGCCCGGGTGCTGGAGATCCCCCGCGCGCAGTTCAACCACGGTGCGACGCGCAACCTCGGCGCCGCCGCCGCCGAGGGAGAGATCCTCGTCTTCACGAGCCAGGACGCACACGCGGCAGACCCCGAGTGGCTCGAGCGGCTGACCCGGCCGCTGCGCGACGACGAGCGGCTGGCCGGGGTCTACGGGCGCCAGATCGCCCATCCCGACGCCCGCCCCGCTGAGCGCTTCTTCCTCGACTTCCTCTACGGGCCCGCGCCGCGCCGCCAGGCGGCCACGGCGGCCCGCGAGCTCTCCGTCGAGACGACGATGTTCTCGAACGCCAACGCCGCGATCCGCCGCTCGGTCTGGGAGCGGTTTCCGTTCGCCGACGACATGATCATGAGCGAGGACCAGGAGTGGGCGGCGCGGGTCCTGCTCGCGGGCTACTCGCTCGCCTACGTGCCCGAGGCCGCGGTCCGCCACTCGCACCCCTACACGCTCGGCTCCGCCTTCAGCCGCTTCTTCGACTCCGGGGTCTCGTCCGAGCGCGCCTACCTGGCGGGCTCCGCCCCGGCGGCGGCGGCGCTGCGCCGGCGCGCGCGCCGCTACGCGAGCGAGGAGCTGCGCTGGCTGTGGCGCAACGGCATGCGCGCGCAGATCCCCGCGACGGCCGCCTACGAGCTGACCAAGTTCGCCGCCCTGACGCTCGGCTCGCGCCATCGCCTGCTGCCGCGAGCACTGAAGCGCAGGCTGAGCGCGATGCCGACCTACTGGGACACGACGCCGACCGGGGGCGCGCCCACCCGTGGCTGACCCGGCGCCGCGCGGGGGCGAGCCGCGGGCGCACCGCCTGCTCGGGCTCGCGCGGGCCGCCGTCCGCGTCCTCACCTCGCTGCCCGCTCGGATCGTGATCACCGCGGGGCTGCTGACCCTGATCGCGATGAAGATCGACTGGGACGCGGTCGGCGACGCGGTCTCGGGCGCCGGCTGGGGGTGGTTCGTGCTCGCCGTGCTCGCGGTCGTCGCCTCGTTCGTGATCGGGGCCGTGCGCTGGTCATGGCTGCTCGCCGCCGCCGATGTGGCCGCCGCCCGGGCCCGCTCCCTGCGTGCCTACTTCATCGGCGCCTTCGCCAACAACCTGCTGCCCACCGGGTTCGGGGGCGACCTGGTCCGGGCGGTGATCGTCGCCGAGCCCGGCCCGCCGCTCGCCCGTTCGCTGACCTCGGTGCTCGTCGACCGCCTCAGTTCGCTCGGCTGCCTGGTGCTTGTCGGCTGGATCGGCGTCGCCCTGGACCCCGACGCGGTGCCGTCGCGGCTAGTTGGGCTGCTCGCGATCGTCAGCGCGATCGCGGCCGCCGGCGCGGCGGTCGCCGTGGTCCTGCTTCGCCGGGGACGGATCGGTCGCTTCCTGCCCGAGCGGCTACGGCCCTGGGCGAGCGAGGTCGCGCGGGTCCTGCGCGACTACCTCGCCGACCGGGCGCTGCTCGCCCGGGTGGTACTCGCCGGCGTCAGCCTCCAGGCAATGGTTGTCGTCGCGCTCTGGCTGCTGGCGCGAACGATCGGCG
Organism: Solirubrobacterales bacterium; assembly: GCA_009379895.1. Taxonomy (GTDB): domain Bacteria; phylum Actinomycetota; class Thermoleophilia; order Solirubrobacterales; family 70-9; genus WHSW01. The sequence continues at coordinate 2,257 of WHSW01000210.1, read as the reverse complement.
TCTCGCTGCCGCTGGCCCTGCTCTCGGTGGTCATGCCGCTGGTCCTGATCGCGACCCTGGCGCCGGTCACCGTGGGCGGTTTCGGCATCCGCGAGGGCGCCTTCGTGGCCCTGCTCGGAGAGGTCGGCGTCTCGAGCGGCGAGGCGACGGTGATCTCGCTGCTCTCGGTCGCCGCGATGGCGATCGCATCGCTGCCCGGCGGCCTGGCGCTGGTGATCGGCACCGGGCGAGCGGGGAGCGCCGGCCAGCCAGGAGAGGCTGCGCTACGCTGAGCCCGCCCTCGGCCGGGCGGTCGAGGGGGCGCCCCGCCGAGATCTCACCGTGGCCGCGATCGGGACAGCGTCAACCGTCGAAGCACCCACCGAAGCTCCGCTGGAGCTCTCGGTGGTGATCCCGTGCCTGAACGAGGCCGAGGCGATCGCGATCGTGATCGAGAAGGCGCGGCGCACGATGGCGGATGAAGGGATCGTGGGCGAGGTGGTGGTCGCCGACAACGGCTCCGACGACGGCTCGCCGGAGCTCGCCGCCGCCGCCGGGGCCAGGGTCGTCCACGAGGTCCGCAAGGGCTACGGCTCGGCCTATCTCGCCGGGTTCGCCGCCGCCCGCGGCCGCTACATCCTGATGGGCGACGGCGACGACACCTACGACTTCACGGAGATCGCCCGCTTCGTGGACCCGCTTCGCGGCGGGGCCGACATGGTGATCGGCAACCGGATGTCGGGGATCCAGCCCGGCGCGATGCCGTGGCTGCACCGGCGGATCGGCAACCCCCTGCTCACCGGGCTGCTCAACCTCTTCTTTCGCTCCGGCGTCACCGACGCCCACTGCGGGATGCGTGCCTTCCGCCGCGACGTGCTGCCGACCCTCGACCTGCGCTCGACCGGGATGGAGTTCGCCTCCGAGCAGGTGATCCGGGCCTCGAAGTCGGGGCTCGACATCCGCGAGGTCGAGATCGACTACCACCCCCGCAAGGGGGACTCGAAGCTCGCCTCGTTCTCGGACGGCTGGCGCCACCTGCGCTTCCTGCTCATCCACAGCCCGACCTGGCTGTTCGTCGTCCCGGGCGCCCTGTTCGCGATCGCCGGTCTGATCGGCTCGCTGATCACCCTGACCGGGGTCGAGCTGTTCGGGCGCGAGTGGCAGCTGCACGCGATGATCGCCTCGGTGGCGGCGGTGATCATCGGCGCCCAGATCCTGCAGATCGGCGTCTTCTCGAAGGCGTTCGCCTACTACTACCTCGGCGAGCGCGACCGGCTGATCGCCGCGATGCGATCGCGGGTGAGGCTCGAGCACGGCCTGCTCGCGGGCCTCGGGCTGCTGGGCATCGGGCTCGTGATCGCCGGCGTCGTGCTCGGGCTGTGGATCGACCGCGGCCTCGGCGAGTTGCGCGAGGAGCGACTCGCGATGGTCGGGCTGATGCTGATCGTGGTCGGGCTGCAGACGATCTTCGGCGCCTTCTTCCTCTCGATCCTGGGGCTGCGGCGGCGCCCGCACACCGGCGACCCCGACGCGGGCTGAGCGCGCGGCGAGTCGGCGGCCGGCGGCGAAAGCGACCCCCGCGGGTCGCAAATCTCGGCCCGAAGGTCTTGTATGTTGCGGGCCAAGGCCCGGCGCAGGCCGGGGAGGATCGAGAGAGGACACAATGAGAGGAACTCGCATCTGGCTCGCGATCGGGCTGATCGCCATCTTCGCGAGCGGATTGATCGCCGCGGGATGCGGTGACGACGATGACGACGGCGGCGGCGACGAGACCGCCACCAGCGCGGAGGGCGGCACCAGCCTGACCTTGATCTCCGAGGGGACGCTGACGGTAGGCACCGACACGCCGTTCCCGCCCTTCGAGATCGGCCAGCCGCCGGACATCTCGGGCTATGACATCGACGTCATGAACGCGGTCGCAGAGCAGCTCGGGCTCGAGCCCGAGTACACCGACACCGGCTTCGGCACGATCTTCCGCGATGTCGCCAACGGCCAGTTCGACACCGTGGCGGCCGCCTCGACGATCACCAAGGGCCGCGAGAACGCAGTCGACTTCACCGACCCCTACTACGAGGCCCAGCAGGCGCTGCTCGTGCCCGAGGGCTCAGACATCGCCTCGGTCGAGGACCTCTCCGGGCTGATCGTCGGCGCCCAGGACGGGACCACCGGCGAGGCCTACGCGAACGACGAGACCGACGCCGAGTCCGTCCGCGGCTTCCCGGAGGGACCCGATGCGACCGCGGCGCTGATCACCGGGCAGGTCGACGCGGTGATCATC